>NZ_DATJIY010000173.1:0-10740 GCF_035492835.1 Dinghuibacter sp. | reverse complement strand
CTTGGGATCAAGGAGGTCCCGAAAGCGGAATTGATAGAGGGGAAAACCTATTTCTTTTTTTCCCACACCAAAAAGAAACAACCGGCGAACCAGGGGCTGTTCCGGAAGATTATCGAACGAAAGATTACGCTGATCGACTATGAATGCCTGACGCACGAGGATGGGCAGCGCATCCTGGGGTTTGGTTTTTTTGCGGGGGTCGTGGGTGCGCACAACGGGATCATGGCGTATGGGCAACGGACGGGAGCGTTCGACCTTCGGCGGGTGAGCCAAAGCAAGCACTTTAAAGAACTGATCCATACTTATTTCGAGCTCCGGCTGCCACCGGTAAAGGTGGCGGTGACGGGGACGGGCAGGGTTTCTTCGGGGGTGCTGGAGATCATGACCCTGATGGGGATCAAGGAAGTGGAGCCGGAGGAGTATGTGCGCCGGTCGTTTGCGTACCCGGTGTTTGTGCATCTTCGCGGACAGGACCTGTACCGGCACCGGGTACACGGGGGTTATGACCGGGAGGACTTTCACTTGCATCCCGGTGGGTATGAGTGTATGTTCGGACCCTATATTCCGGAGACGGACATTTTAATGAACGGGATATACTGGAGCGCGGATATACCGCAGCTGTTTTCGCTGGCGGATATGCGCGGGGCCGATTTCAGGATTGCTACCATCGCGGACATTACCAATGACCTCCGGGGCTCGGTGCCTTGTAACATAGGGGACTCGACGATCGAGGAGCCGGTGTATGGGGTGGACCGGATGACGGGGGCCAAAACGGAGCCCTATTTACCAGGGTCCGTCGATATTATGGCGGTCAGCAACCTGCCGAACGAGCTGCCGCGGGACGCGTCCCAATACTTTGGGGAGCAGTTCATCAAGTTCGTACTCCCGGAGTTGCGGAAGGAGCGGAGCGCGTTGCTGGAGCGGGCGACGATGGTGCGGGGCGGGAGGCTCACGGAGGGGTATGGGTACCTGGCGGAGTATGCGGGGGTATGAAAAAAGCTGCCCTTGTGGGGCAGCCTGGATACGACAAAGGTTTTTTTTAGTAGGAATCAGTCACAAAGTTTAAGCAATAAATTGACCTGTTCCTGGCTCGATTGTAACATTTCTTTTTGTTCCTGGATAATCGTGGATAAATCGCCGGGCAATTGTTCGCTATGCAGGGCGTCTTCGTAGGAATTTTGTGCAGCTTCTTCCCCATATGCACAACTGCCGAGGATGGAACGGCGGCTGCCGTGCGAAAAAGTGTTTTTGACCTGCATCCAGGCGCGGTAGATGGCGCCGCTGAGACCGGACTCTTTTTCGAGGTCGCCGCCGAGGGACAGCAGCTCGGTTCCCAGGCTGAGCTTGAAACGGCGGCTTTGGTCTATGTTCCTCATAAACAAAATTTTAAGATCCGCGTCTTCGGGGCGCAGTTCTTCGAGAGCCTTCATATAGCCGGCTATCCGGTCGTTATTGATCCGGACCAAATCATGCAGGATTTCCACGGCTCCAAGGGATGTAAGGGTTTCCATATCCTAGCTGTTTACCTTTTTTCGGAAAAAAATGATGCCAGGCTTCTGGCAGGGCCGGCGAGGCGTTTTGCAGCCGTGTTTTGCTGCGCAAAAAAACGGCTGCAAAACGATTCGCCGGCCCTGCGGCAGACTTTACAGGTATAGGTAATAATCCTTTAGGAGGGTGTGGCATTCGGGGCCGTAGGTCTCGCCGTGGCGGATGATCCAGGTTTGGAGGATGGGGGTGTCGCGGGGGTCTTGGCGTTGGAGCCAGATCATGGAGCGGAAGGGATCGTGCCTGGGGGTTTGGCAGAGCTGGACGATTTCTTTGGCGTGGAGGCCATTTTTGCGGGCGTCTGCCAGAAAGGGATTTAGGCGGTGATGGGGGATGAGGACGCCGGCGATGCCGGTGGGGGTCAGGTCGCGGGCGAGGACACGGAGGAGTTGGGTGAAGGTGAGGGTTTCGCCGTGGCGGGCGAGGTTGCGGGCGGCTTCCGGGCCTTGGAGATCGCCTTCAAAAAACGGCGGGTTGGCGACGATGGCGTCGAAGGCATCGGAAAAAGCCAGGTCGTTGATGTCGCCGGGGAGGGCGCGGAGCCGGTCGGACCAGGGGCTGGCGGCCATGTTGGCGGCGGCCTGGCGGACGTCGCTTTCCTGGATGTCGACGCCGGTGATGAAGGCGCCCGACTGTTGGGCGATCATGAGGGCCAGCAGGCCGGTGCCGGTGCCGATGTCGAGGATGCGGCCGTCCGCGGGTACGCGGTCCCTCAGGATGCCGGCCATCCAGGCGCCGAAGATGCAGGCGTCGGTGCTGACTTTCATCGCGCACTGGTCCTGGAATACCGTGAATTGTTTGAATTGGAAAAAGGGGTTCGGCATCGCGGGTGCAAGCTACAAAATTCCCGCGGTGGGCGGGCGCGGGCGCACGCGCGGGCGGGCGCGGGTCAGCGCGGCGCGCGAGGGACGGGCGCGGGCGCATTAGCGCGGGCCGCCGACCATCTGGTCGAGGGTTTGGGTGAAGCCGGCGCCGATGGGGACGCAGAAATCGCCGAGCCAGACCTGGGTCTTTTCGATGCGGTCGATGCGGTTGCGGTTGACGATGTAGGAGCGATGGATGCGGAAGAACTGGTTGCCGGGGAGGAGGGCCTGGGCCTCAGCCATGGTGAGGCGGGATAGGATTTTGCCGGTGGGGGTGATGAACTGCATATAGTTGCCGGCGCTCTCGACGAAGAGGATGTCCGCCAGGGATACGCGGACCTGGTCATAGCCGCTTTTGACGAAGATCACCGGGGAGGAAATGTCCTTGCTCGCCCGAAGCTGCAGCTGTTCTTGGGCTTTGTTGCAAGCCTTTAGGAAGCGGCTGAGGGAAAAAGGCTTTAGCAGGTAGTCGAGGGCGTCGAGCTCGAAGCTTTGGACGGCGTGCTCGGCGTAGGCGGTGGTGAAGACGACCATCGGGGGTTGGGGCAGCGATTTGAGGAGCTCCAGACCGCTGATGTCGGGCATCTTGACGTCGAGGAAGATGAGGTCGACCTTGTTTTTTTGCAAATAGTCGATGGCCTGGAAGGCGTCGGTGAATGAGGCCTTGAGCTCGAGGAACGGGACTTTCTCCGCGAGGGATTTTACGACCTCGAGGGCAATGGGTTCGTCGTCTATGGCGATGGCGGTGATCATGCGCGTGGCTTGAAAGTTACGGCAAAACTGCGGAAGCGCGGGGCGCCGCGACCGGGAAGCGCGGAGCGCCGCGACCGGGAAGCGCGGGGCGCCGCGGGGCGCTATTCCGCCCGGAGCCCCTCGACGGGGTTGGCGCGGGCGGCGCGCAGCGCGTGTAAACTGACGGTGAGTAGGGCGACCGCCAGCGTAACCAGGCCGGTGGCGGCGAAAACCCACCAGTGTATGTCGATGCGGAAGGCGTAGCCCTGCAGCCAGTGGTGCATGAGGTACCAGGCCAGGGGGGCCGCGATCACCAACGCTATAAGGACCAGGCGCGAAAACTCTACCGAAAGGAGTCGCACGAGTCCGGGGACGGAGGCGCCCAGGACTTTCCGGATACTGACTTCTTTATGGCGGTTTACCGCGGCCAGGGCGGCGAGGCCGAACAGGCCGAGACAGGCGAGGAAGACGGACATCCCGCCGGCCAGGCCAAAGATGCGGCTCCAGCGGGCTTCGGTGGCATAAAGGTTGTTCATTTCGTCGTCCTGGAAGGCATAGCGGAAGGGAAGCCCGGGGGCCATCGCGGACCAGGTCCGGCCCAAAAAGGTCAGCACACCGGAGGGGTCGCCGGGGGCGATACGGACGTAGAAGTGTTTATGCTTCAGGGTCTGGGGCCAGAGGAAGACTTGTGGGCGTACCTTTTGGCTGAGGGTCGCGTAATTGAAATCCTTGATAAGACCGATAATGGTATAGGCACTGGCGGCATCGTCCATGCCGTCGATGTTCAGCACCTGGCCGATGGCGCTATCGGGGGCGATGTGGAATTCTTCGAGCAGCGCCTGGTTGACGATGACGGAATGTGTCGAGTCGGTGGACAAGGCGGGTCTGAAGTCGCGGCCGGCGAGGAGCTTCATGCCCATGACGGAAATATATCCTGGCTCGATGAGGTATTCGAGGGTTCCCCCACCCTGCCCCCGGAAGCTGCAGCCGCCGCCCATGAAACCGGCGCCCGCGCCCAAATCGATATCGGCGGAGGTGACGCCCTGTACGCGCGGGTCGGAGAGCACGCGCTGACGGTAAACCGCATACACGGAAGGGTTGTCGGCGGCGTCTATATCGATGACGTTTTCTTTTTGAAAACCAAGGTCACGGCTACGCATAAACGAGACCTGCTGCAGGATGATGACGGTTGCCGTGAGCAAACCGGCGGAAAGGACAAATTGTATGACGACGAGGGAGCGGGTGAACAGGTTCGAGCCATGGAGGCGGACCTTGCTTTTCAGGACCTCGAGCGGCTTGAAACCGGAGAGGACGAGCGCTGGGTATGCGCCGGCCACAAGCCCCGTGACGAGCGTCAGCACGCCCAGCATCCAGGCCAGCCCGGGGAAACGCGCGAAGCTCAGGTGGAGCGCCACACCCGTGAGCGATGAGACGTACGGCAACAGCAGGACCGTCAAACCGAGCGCCAGCAGCGCGGAGACGACTGTCAGGACCAGCGACTCGGCCAGGAACTGGACAACGAGCTGCCGCCTTTTGCTGCCGATGACTTTACGAACGCCGATCTCCTTTGCCCGGCCCGCGGAACGGCCGATGGACAACGTGGTGAAATTGATGCAGGCGATGAGGAGCACGGCAGCGGCCATACCGATCAGGAGCCAGATGTGCCGGGGATTGACCGGGTTGCCGGCGCCATCTATCGCGGGGTCGGTGTGGATGGACGTCAAAGGCTGGAGCCGGAAGGTCACGGGCGGCAGTCCCTTGCCGTTCCATTCTTTCTTTTTGATAAAGTCCCTGGCCTCGTCCGGCAGGTGCCGGTTGCGGAAGTCCTCCAGGCGCTGCAAATCATGCGGCAGCGTGCTGCCGGGGCTCAGCATGACGAAGGTTTCGTCGCCGGCGGTCTGATACCAGTCGGTGAGGGAGCGGGTATCGGAGTGCCTCAGCAGGTAAGGGTATCCGATCAGTATGCCAAACGAAAACATCGAATTCGCCGGTAGGTTCTCCGCCACGCCGGTGACCTCGAAGGAGGTGTAGCTGGTGTCGAGGCCGCCACGACCACCAAAGTTCGTTTGAATAACACGTCCCACGACGTCAGTGCTCCCGAAGAGCCGCATGGCCATGTCACGCGTCAGTACCGCGCTATGCGGGCCGTCGAGGACACGGGCGGGGTCGCCGTGTAGCAGGGGGAAGGAGAACACGTGGAAGAAGGGCGCATCCGCGAAAGATACGCCGAGGCGGGTGACGTTGGCACCCACCTTGACGAGTACGTTTCCACGGGAACGAAAGCGAACGTAGCGCTCCACGTCGGGCAAATCCTGCGCCATCGCCGGAGCCATGGCCATGGACAAGCCGGCGGAGCCGCCGGGTTCGCGATCGGGGAAACCCTCGGCCCACTCGACCACGCGATAGATGTCGCCGCCCCTTTTGTGGAACCGGTCGTAGCTGTTCTCGTTCACCGCGTACAACAGGAACACGATGAAACAGGTCAGGCCTACGGACAAACCCAGGACGTTGATGAGGGCAAGGGCTTTCTGCCTGCCCAGGTTGCGGAGGGCAACCTTGCAGAATTGTTTAATCATGGCTATACTTAAAAAAAGTTAATCGTTACAAGGGACGGCGGCGCGAGCCGAATGGGGATGGCGGCGCGGGCCGCGAGATCCTTATCGCGAGCCCTCCCGCGACGACAACGCCTGGCGGCGGAAGCGTTTCCACATCTGGCTGTACGACCGTCCGTCGTTCTTATCGACGACGTTGCGACCGAGCTCGGCGCGGGCATCGCGCGACTCCTCAAAAAACTGATCCACGGCTGCCTTATCGGACTCGAGCGACTTTTCCTGGTAGTATGCTTCCAATTCCTTTTCGCGTTCGGCGGCCAGACCGGCGCGGTATACGCCCAGCTCCACGGACTGGGCTACCCGGGCTTCGTATTCGCCCTTGGGCAAGAGCAATTTGGCGACCACGGGCATGACCTCGATGAGGGTGATGATCAGGATGACGAGCTGGTAGCGCGTGCGCATCGGCGCGTGCTCCTTAAGCAGGTCGCTCAGGGCCTCGACGCGGGCGAGAAAACCGTCGGAAAGGTTCGCGGAGTAGACCTGTTCCTTTTGCTTGTTCTGTGCTTCGAGGGTGTCCAGCTTCGCCTGGTAGAGCGCGATCTGCGGGTCGTCCTGGCGGACCAGCTGGTCCTGGGCGTCCTGCGCCTTGAGGTATTCGGCCTTTTTTACGCGCGCGACCGAGGCCTCGCCTATCTTACCCGAACCGCCGGTGCCGTCGGTTTCCTTGATATAGCCGTCCTTGAGGAAACGCACCTGGTCGGCGCCGGTGGTCTCCTGTTGCTGTAGCTGCTTGATGTGCGATTGGTAGTCGGCCACGAGCGGGGCGTTGTTCACGTCGAGCTGCTGGCTGAAGACCTGCATCTTTTTGACCTTATTGAGGGCCACCTGGCTCTGGATGTCCTTGTCGAAGAGCATCAGGACGATCGGCTGGGACAGGAAAAAACCGATGGTCACGGCGAGAGCCAGCCGGAATACGACGGGGAGCCAGCTCGTGCTTTTGCCCATGGCGGCGATCAGGTTCCGGTCGATGGCGAGGATGGCCAGGCCAAAGAAAACCGCCAGCCCGCCCACGACCAGCTCGTCGTCGATGATCGTCGAGAAAAAGTACCCCCACGCCAGCGTGGCAAAAATCCAGGTGACCAGCACGGACATGCCGATGATACGGTAGCGTTCTTTTTCGGAGCCGCAGTCCCGCATGACCTCGGGGTCGACGGTGGCCAGCCACCACAGGAAACGGGAGAAGCCATCGGGTTCTTCCTTCCGGATCGGGGGCTGCCCGAAGGGCGGGTTCTTGGAGGCGTTTCGTTCCGCCCTTTCTCTGAGCGACAGGTTACTTCCTTCCATGGGGAAACAATAGGGTTAGGTGAATAAAATATTCGGTTTGCGACCGGTGGATCGCGAGCTCGTGTCTTCCCGGGTAGAGGAGGTTCAGGCGCTGCCGCACATTTTCAAGCCCTATGCCCGAGCTTTTTTCCTCCGGGTCTTTTTCGTTTGTCGGATGGACGCTGTTGTACACGTCGAAATATACTTTGTCGGGGGTACAGGTCAGGGAAACCTTGATCCAACTGGGTCTAATCAGGCTGATACCGTGCTTGAAGGCGTTTTCCACGAAGGGGATCAGCAACATGGGCGCCACGGAGTGCTGGCAGGCGGCCTCGTCCAGCTGGGTGTCTATCCTTATCTTGTCTGAGGCCTGGGTGCGCAGTTTCTGCAGGTCAATGTAGTTGCGCATGTACTGAATCTCCTTATGTAACGAAATATGGTCCTGCATATTGTCAAAGAGCATAAATCGCATCATATCCCCCAGCTGCTGGATGCCCTGGGCGGTGCGTTCGCTTCGCTCCTGAATGGCCGTCCCGTATAGCGTATTGAGGGCGTTGAACAAAAAGTGGGGGTTGATCTGCGATTTCAGGAAGTCGAGGCTGGCGTTCGAGGTGCTCAGCGCGGAGGTGAGCCGGGTAATCTGGCCGGTCGTCCGTTTGCCATACATATATAAAAGCCAGCTCAGGGGCGTGACAAACAACAGTATGCACAAATAGGTCCCGGACATGATCGCCCCCACGTCATAGGTTACCGATCCGACGACCATTTCAAAGGCGAGCACGAAGGGTAGCGTCAGGACGATGGTGATGATGATATACGCGGGCCAGTATTTCCACCAGGCCAGCCGCTTCTGCTCCCGGTAGGGCAGCATCCAGTTGTAGTTCAGGGCGTGTATCAGGAAGGCCAGCGGCAGGGCGCAAAAGGCGATAAAGATCATAAAGCCGATCGCGTCGCGGCGCACGAAGAACACGCTCACGATCACCGGCACCCATATGAATAAAAAGGCCTGGAAGTGCGCCAGGAAGGTCTGCGCCTTCCCGCTCTTTCTCCGTTGGGCGTCCAGCAGCGGGATCACGTACGCCTTGAAAAGGATGTAGCCCGCCATCAGCGCCATGAATTGCAGGGCCTGGATAAGGCCGCGGCTGAGCATTTTGACGAAGCGCCCCGCCATCCGTTCGGACTGGGTGTAGTTATCACTGTACCCGGGCGTCGACAAAAAGGCGTTGACCGCGAAAAGCGCCGTCATGACCACCAGGACACCCAGCAGGAAGGTGATGAAGGTATCGGTCCGTTTTTGCTCGAAATAACGGGGATAGCCCACGAACATCACTGCCAGGAATCCTCCATAGTAAAACAACGAGGGCAGGATGTGGGGCAAGAAATAGTTCATGACGTAGTTGAACGACAGCCCCGCCTGCCAAAAGGAATGCCTCACATCCGAAACCGCGGTCTGGCCATTCCCATCCATCCACGCGAGCGTGGCAGTGAGCGACACCGTTACCAGGAGGGTTGCGACCCAGAACTCAAGCTGTTTCCAATTCATCTTTGCGATTTCTTTTCACAATAGTACGGCGCGGCGGGACGCGCGAACTGATCATGTGACGAATCGGTCAAAAGATGTGACAAACCGGGGCGTGGCGACAGCCGGGGCTGCGGCGCTAGGCCCATTCCGCGCGGGCGCTCGGGCTGATGCTGAGGGGGGCGAACTTGCCGGCCTGGTAGAGGTACCATGCGGTTTTGGCGATCATCCCGGCGTTGTCGGTGCAGTATTGGAAGGCGGGGATAAAGGTGTTCCAGCCGCGACGGGCGCCGAGGTCGGTGAGGGCCTGGCGGAGGCCGCTGTTGGCGGAAACGCCGCCGGCGATACAGATGTCCCGGATACCGGTTTCCTTGGCGGCGCGGCCGAGCTTGTGGAGGAGGATGGTGACGATGCGGTGCTGGATGGAGGCGCAGATGTCGTCGAGGTTCCTGGTGACGAAATCCGGGTCGTTACGCTTGCCTTCCTGCAGGAAATAAAGGATCGAGGTCTTCAGACCGCTGAAGCTGAAATTGAGCCCGGGTATCTGGGGCTCGGGGAAAACGAACCGGTTGGGGTCGCCGTTTTTCGCGTGCCTGTCTATAAGGGGCCCGCCGGGATAGGGCAGCTCCAGGAGCTTGGCGCTTTTGTCAAAGGCCTCGCCGGCGGCGTCGTCCAGGGTCTCGCCGAGGACTTCCATGTCGAGGGGTGAGCGACACAGCACGATCTGCGTGTGTCCACCGCTGACCGTCAGGCAAAGGAAGGGAAAAACGGGGGCCGGGTCCGCAATCAGGTTGGCCAGGACGTGGGCCTGCATGTGGTGCACGGCAATGAGCGGCTTGTCGAGGGCCAGCGCCAGGGATTTGGCGAAGCTGGTCCCCACCAGTAGCGAGCCGATCAACCCGGGCGCCTGGGTGAAGGCGATGGCGTCGAGGTCTTTAGTGGTAATGCCCGCTTGCTTCAACGCCACGTCGACCACCGGCACGATATGCTGCATATGTGCCCGGCTGGCGAGCTCGGGGACGACGCCCCCGTACTGCTCATGGATGGCCTGTCCGGCGATGTAGTTCGTCAATATCTGCCCGTCCCTGCACACCGCCGCGCTCGTCTCGTCACAGGAGGATTCTATCGCCAGGATGGTTACGCTCATGGGCGCAAAGGTACGAACGATTGGCTGTTCTCTACAAAAACGAGACATATTCCAGGCTTTTTACTCACGATAAAAGAGTTACTTGACGTGTTTTTCGCAAAAAAAGTAGCCAGATTTCGTAACTTCGTTCCAAACGAAGTTTATGCCGACGGCATTAAATGTAAACGATATTTTATTGCAGGTTAAGCGCCTGAACACGGAGGACCAATTGACACTTCTTGAAAGGCTTGTGATGCAAATTAAAAAGGCGAAAAGCAAAAAAAAATCCACATCGCTGTCTTCCATTTCCGGGGTCGGCTCGTCCGTATGGTCCGGCACAAACATCGATAATTACATTGATGGAGAAAGGCAATGGTAATGCCGGACTTTTCCTCAAAGGTTGTGTTTTTAGACACGGCTCCCTTAATATATTTTATTGAAGGGCATTCAGACTATCAGCCCGTACTTAAATCTCTTTTTGCCTCCAACGATCACGGTGATTTTACCTTCATTACTTCTTCGATCACCTTATTAGAGGTACTAGTTAAACCCATTCGGGAAGGATACGCCCACCTTGTAGGCCAATATCGGGAGATACTGCTAAATGCCCCAGGGATTGAGATTTACGAAATAGATACCAATATTGCGATAAGGGCAGCAGAGTTGAGGGCAAAATATGGCCTTCGCACACCAGACGCTCTGCAAATTGCAACAGCGTTAGAGTTTAGCGCTGATTATTTTCTGACAAACGATACAAGGCTGAGGGTTGTATCAGAGATTAGAAGCGTCACGCTGCCAGACCTGCAGTAATTTCCTATTCAAAAAATTGGAATTTCCGGTCAGCTATGAGCCGGAAGCGAGATAACCGCGGGGCGCGAGACAGGGTAGCGCGGCGGCGTGAGACGGTGCGCGCGGCGACGCGTGGCGTCATGCGTCGGAGGGGCTCCGGAGGAGTGCCTGGGCGACCAGGACGATCCAGTCAAGTACGGCGTAGTGCCTCAGGCCGTCGGATTCAACAAAGAAAAACGTGTCGCACACCTGGCCTTCGGTCAGCAACCGGGCGTCCTTGCCCACGGGGCG
>NZ_DATJIY010000172.1:0-28335 GCF_035492835.1 Dinghuibacter sp. | reverse complement strand
ACCGCCCCGTTATCCCGCGAAATCAGCGTGCTGAGCCGCTCCACGGGCGTGTCGAAGGATACGACGGGGTAGGCGGCTTCCATGACGTCGCGAACCACGTGGTTCCGCAGGTCGGGGTGGTTGAGCAACCGCGTAAAGAGCCCGCTTTCGGAGATGGAGCCCACGGGGCCCTCGCCGTTCATGACAGGGATGTTCTCGATGTCGTATTTCTTCATCAGGTCGATCGCTTCTCCGACCTTCTGCAGCGGAGAAACGGTAACGAGCCGCCGCCCGCTGGGCCGGCTGTTGACAACGTCCTTGATGGTCTGCACGTCCATAAAGCCACGCTCCATCATCCATTGGTCGTTGTATACCTTACCGATATAACGGCTACCGTGATCGTGGAATATAACAACGACGAGGTCGTCTTTGGATAACTTATCCTTTAGTTGCAGCAAACCCTTCAGCGCATTGCCCGCGCTGTAGCCGACGAAAATGCCCTCCTCGCGCGAAATACGCCGGGCCATAAGCGCGGCTTCCTTATCGGTGACCTTTTCAAAATGGTCGATGACGCTCATGTCGTAGTTCTGGGGGATAAAGTCCTCGCCGATGCCTTCGGAGATATAGGGATACACCTCGCTGTTGTCGAGGACGCCACTGTCGTGGTACTTTTTCAGCAACGACCCGTAGGGATCGACGGCCCATACCTGGATGGCCGGGTTCTTCTCTTTGAGAAAACGCCCCGTTCCCACGATCGTCCCCCCTGTGCCCGTGGCCACGACGAGGTGCGTCACCTTTCCTTCGGTTTGTTCCCATATCTCGGGCCCCGTGGTCTCGTAGTGCGCCAGGCGGTTGGCCAGGTTATCGTATTGATTGATGTGGAAAGAATTGGGTATCTCCGACGCCAGGCGCCGGGCCACCGAATAATAGGAGCGGGGATCGTCCGGCTCCACGTTGGTGGGGCAAACGATCACCTCGGCGCCGACGGCCTTTAGGATGTCGAACTTTTCCTTGGACTGTTTATCGGTGGATGTGAAAATACACTTATAGCCCTTGACGCAGGCGGCCAGCGCCAGGCCCATGCCGGTGTTCCCGCTGGTGCACTCGATGATGGTGCCGCCGGGCAGTATCTTCCCTTCCTGCTCGGCCACCTCCAGCATTTTCAGGGCCATGCGGTCCTTGATGGAGTTCCCGGGATTGAAGTATTCGACCTTCGCCAGAACGGTACAGGGTAGCTCTTTGGTGATCTTATTGAGCTGGATCATCGGGGTGTTGCCGATCGTCTCCAGGATGTTTTTCTTCCACATGCCTCAAAAGTACAAAAATCCCCCCGGGCCTCAAATCGCGCCCGCGACGTCCGCGCCGAACGCCCGTATGCGCGCCGGCCTGCGGACTGTGGACTGTGGGGTGGGATGCCTCTTTTTCCCTGTTTTGCGAATCGTTTCGCAAAACAGGGAAAAAGAGGCATCCCACCCCACACCTCACAGTCCGCAAGCAGGAGGCCCGGACGCCCCGGGCCGCTAGGCCGTCAATATCACCTTCAACGCCTTTTCCTTAGCCGCGTTCCCAAAGGTTTCGTACGCCTCGACCACCTGATCCAGCCGGAAGTGGTGCGTGATCAGCTTCCTGGGCGCCAGCTTTTGCGCCTGTACGGTCTTGAACAGCATCGGGGTCGTGACCGTATCCACCAGACGGGTGGTGATGCTGATATTTTTTGACCACAGGGTTTCCATATGGAGGGTTACGCTCTTGCCGTGCACCCCGATGTTGGCGATATGGCCACCCGCGGTCACGATCGCTTCGCAGATTTCGAAGGTGGACGGAACCCCTACCGCTTCGATGGCGGTGTCCACCCCTTTTCCGCCGGTCAGTGTCATTACCTTCTCCACCGCTTTTCCGTCCCCGCTGTTGACCAGTTGTGTCGCTCCGAAGGTCTTCGCCACCTCCAGGCGGTTGTCGTCGAGATCGATCATGATGATTTCCGCCGGCGAATAGAACTGGGCGGTCAGCAAGGCTGCCAGCCCCACGGGGCCCGCGCCGACTATCGCAATGGTATCACCCGGCTTTACCTGGCCGTTGAGGACGCCGCATTCAAAGCCGGTGGGTAATATGTCGCTGAGCATGACAAGCGCCTCTTCGTCGGCGCCGCCGGGGATGGGGTAGAGGCTGTTGTCCGCATGGGGTATCCTGACGTACTCCGCCTGGGTGCCATCGATGAGGTTGCCCAGGATCCAACCCCCGTCGATACAGTGGGAATACATCCCTTTTTTGCAGTACTCACACTTGCCGCAGGAGGTAATACAGGAGATCAGAACGTGATCCCCTTTTTTGAAACTGCTGACGGCGCCGCCGGTCTCCTCCACTATCCCCACGCCTTCGTGGCCGATGATCCGGCCATCCGTCACTTCGGGGACGTCGCCCTTCATAATGTGCAGATCCGTTCCGCAGATCGTCGTTTTCAGGATTTTGACGATCGCGTCCGTCGGTACCTTGATGTCGGGTTTGGGTTTGTCTTCCCAGGCTTTCCGGCCGGGTCCGTGATAAACGAGTGCTTTCATAACATGCTCTTTTTTGAGAGCGTCAAGGTAGCACGACCGGCCGCCGCAAAAGATGACTTTTCTCCGGGCAGCGTATGACAATAATCACTTCAGCACTTCCAGCGCCTTGTGCACCGCCGAATCATCCTGGTTGTACACTACGTAAAACCCTTGCATCCGCCAGATCTGGTGCGCCAGCAGGCTCTTGGTGCGCAGCAGCAGCATCTCCTTGTCCCGCGCGGGCAGGTACTGCAGGTGGACGCTGTCCCGTACCGCGAAACGGCTAAGGTCGTCCCAAAGCGAGGAAGTGGGCTGGAACTCGCGCGCGAAGGTCTGGGGATCCTTGTATTGGTCGAGGGCGGCCCGGTTTGAAACGTAGTACTTATAACAGAAATCCACCAGCGTATTGTAGCGCAGCAGCCGGGTGATCACCGGGCTGTATTCGGTGGTGTCCAGGGGGACGAAGATGTCGGGCATGATGCCCCCGCCGCCGTACACCTTTTTGCCCAGCGGGGTGGTGTAGACCTGGCCCTTGGCGACCTTGTTGCTGTCTGCATTGACGAGGTCGCCGTTGTGGATACGGTTGAGAAGGTCGTCCTCGTATACCTTGATGCCTTTGGCGTAGGATTTCTGGATAGAGCGGCCCAACGGGGTATAATAGCGGGCGATGGTGAGCCGGATGGCGGAACCGTCGTCCAGGGAATACTGCTCCTGGACGAGCCCCTTGCCAAAGCTCCGGCGGCCGATGATGGTCGCCCGGTCCCAGTCCTGGAGGGAGCCGGTGAGGATTTCGCTGGCCGACGCCGTGCCCTCGTCGATCAACACGACCAGCTTACCCTGTTCGAACAACCCGGGGTGCTCGGCCTTGTAGTCCTTCCGGGGACTGTGGGCGCCCCGGGTATAGACGATCTCCTTGTTGTCGTCCAGGAATTCATCGGCGATCTTGACGGCCTGCTCCATATAACCGCCCCCGTTGTCCCTCAGGTCCAGGACGAGACGCTTCATCCCCTGTTTGTGGAGGGTATCCATGGCGTCCATGAATTCCTGGTAGGTCGTGGCGGAAAACTTGTTGAGCTTGATATACCCGACTTCGGGCTCCAGCATATAGTCGGCGTCGAGGCTGTTCAGCGGCACCAGCGACCGGGTGAGCACCACGTCTTTGGGCCTGCCCTGGTGGAGATAGGTTATACGGACCTGGCTGTTTTCCGGCCCCTTCAGCAGCTTGCGGATCAGGTCATTGGTGATATGCCTGCCGGCTATATTGGTCGTATCCACCTTGATGAGCTGGTCCCCGACCTGGAGACCCGCCTTTTCGGAGGCGCCGCCGGGCACCACGCTGACCACGTTGAGCGTATCGTTGAGGAGACTGAATTCGATGCCGATACCCTCGAAGCCGCCGTCCAGGTCTTCGTTGACCTCCGCCAGGTCACGGGCGGGGATGTACGCCGTATGGGGGTCGAGCTGGTCGAGGACGGTACCGATAGCGCTGTCGGTAATGGCCGGGATATTGACCGAGTCGACGTACCGGTGGCTGACAAGGTCCAGGATTTCCTGGAGGGAAGTGCTCGTCTGCGGACGTTCGAACAACCCTCCCGCGGTATTGCCCATCGTTTTGCTCAGAGAGAAGCCTATCCACATACCCACGATCATGGTCAACGCGAAAAGGAGCGGCAACCAGACCTGTAATCTTCTGTTTTTGTTCATTGAATGACGTACTTTGCAGTGCGAATTTCACTAAAATTTGGCAATTCACACGGGTTATTGCATGACATGTCGAATGTACTGATCGCCGACAGCGGGTCCACGAAGACAGAGTGGCGGCTGCTCCGGCCCAACAAACGCAGCAAAACGATCTTCACCCAGGGATTGAGCCCCTATTTCCTGACCGCGGAGCAGATGGCCGCGATCCTGGAGAAAGAGCTAAAGCTCCCGGAGGATCCCGACGAGGTTTACTTCTATGGGACGGGCAACGCCAACCCCGCTAACGCCAAGATGGTGAAAGGGGTGCTAAAAAAATGCTTCCCCAAGGCGGAAATCGACGTCCAGCACGACCTCACCGGCGCCGCCCGGGCCCTTTGCGGCCGGACGCCGGGGATCGCCTGTATCCTCGGTACCGGCTCGAACTCGGGCTATTACAACGGCAAAACCATCGTCAAGAACAGCCCCGGCCTGGGATACGTCCTGGGGGACGAGGGTAGCGGCGCCTACCTGGGTAAGCGTGTGCTCCAGTACTATCTCTACCAGACCTTTGACGAGGAGCTCAAAGCCAAATTCGAAAACGCCTATACCGACAGCGCGAGCGCCATCCTCGACGCCGTGTACAAACAACCCCTGCCCAACCGGTACCTGGCCGGCTACACGCACTTCCTTTCCGGGAACCGCGGACATTATATGGTCGAAAACATCATCGAAGACGGCCTGAACGACTTTTTTTTCCAGCACCTTTGTAAATACCGCGAAAGCTGGAGCAAGCCGATCCATTTTATCGGCGGCGTCGCCCACGCCTTCCGGGACGTCCTCCGGGAACTGGGCCACGCCTACGAGTTCGAGATCGGGCAGATACACGAGATGCCCATGGATGGGCTGGTGGCCTACCACAAAGGCTGACGCGCCGCCGCCGAAAAACAACGCATATGTCCTTCGAAAAGATCACCGAGTCGCCGAGCCACTACCACGACCTTGAAAAAGCGTCTATCCACGACCTTTTAACGAATATGAACCGCGAGGACCAGTCCGTCCCCCACGCCGTGGAACGCGCCATCCCCCAGATCGAACGCCTGGTCGAAGCCGTGAGCGACCGCATGCTCGCCGGCGGCCGCCTGTTCTATATCGGCGCCGGAACCAGCGGCCGGCTGGGCGTGGTCGACGCCTCCGAATGCCCGCCCACCTTCGGCGTTCCCTATGGCCTGGTCGTCGGCATCATCGCCGGCGGCGAAAAGGCCATCACCCAGGCCGTCGAGCACGCGGAAGACAAGGCAGCCCAAGGCTGGAAAGACCTCCAAACCCACGACATCAACGAAAAGGACTCGGTCATCGGCATCGCCGCCAGCGGCACCACCCCTTATGTCATCGAGGCGCTAAAAGAAGCAAAAGCCAACGGCATCCTTACCGGCTGCATCACCAATAACCCCGGCGCCCCCATCACCCAAGCCTGCGACTTCCCGGTCGAGGTCCCCGTCGGCCCCGAATTCGTCACCGGCAGCACCCGTCTGAAAAGCGGCACCGCCGCCAAGCTGGTCCTCAACATGATCTCCACCGTCGTGATGATCCGCCTGGGACGCGTCAAGGGTAACCGTATGGTCGACATGAAACTCTCCAACGACAAGCTCGTCGACCGCGGCACCAAAATGGTCATGGAACAGTTGCCTGGTCTCACCTACGAGGCGGCTAAAGCGTTGTTGCTGGAGCACGGGAGCGTCCGGAAGGCCGTCGAAAGTTACCGCTAAGGTTTGGGAGGCGCTATCCCGCCTGGCGCCGACCCGGCGGCCGCCATCCCGCCGCTCGCCGCGGCGTCCGGTGGGTCCCCGTGTACAAAGGGCGGTATCCCACTGCGGTGGAACTCCTTGTAAGCGTCCGTCGTGTCCCCGGGTACTTTTGTATAGACCCGGTAGTAGATAAAGCGCTTACCTTCCGGCAACCCCTTGAACATCTGCCCCAGACGGGCGTTGATGGCGTCGCACTCCCTGGAAAGGGCCACGGTATCGGTCAGGGGCAGGGTGGTGCGGTACAGGACGAAGGGGTAGTAGGCCTCGGGGGCGCGGTAAAGCGCGATCCGGAAGATGCTGGGTTTGGTTTTGACCAGGCTGTCCGTCATCGGGAAGGGATAGCGTTGGGCGATGGCCGCGGTCAGCCGCTGGTCGAGCTCGTTCATCTCGTTCTCCTTCTCGTAGTGGAGCAGCTCACCGGCGGGTTTCATAAGCTGCTCCATGATCACCAGGTCGTTCGCCGCGTCCGCCAGGTAACCGGAGTCGAAGTCCCGTTTGGCGCGGTGGTACCAGTCGACGGCGTCCCCGTTCATGACCTTGAGCAGCCCGATCTCCATAATGTTCAGCTTCCAGTTGCCGCCGTATTTGCCATAGGACGTCGTCAGCGCAAAGGACTCCGGCGTTCCCTGGAAAAAGCCCAGCGACACCAGCGTCTCTTCCGTCATCGGCTGGAAGTTCAGGAGATAGTCATGCTCGTTGCCCTTGCCCCGGTGCACATTGTGGGAGCTGGATTTGGCGCCCGTATAGACGATATAGAATTCGTTTTTGGACCGGTACTTCGACAGGTCGAACAACACCTGGTTCTTCTCCACCTGCGAGACGAAGGTCGGCCCTACGTGGGCCAGCAGGCTGTCCGAGAACATATCCTTGAGCTGGGCGGTATCCTTGGCCGTTATATAGCTGATGACGTTGGTGTTCAGCGACCGCAGGGTCGAACGGACCGACGGGTCGATCTGGTTATCCACCCAGGTACCGCTCTGGCGGCAGCCCGCCATCAACAATAAACAGCCCAAAGCGGAGGCCCAACGCATAAGTCCTTGTTTTAATTGGTGTACTTGAAGTACACAAATGTAGATTGTTTTATGGACCCTGACTGGAGTATCTGTAGATTTTGTGAGGCCGGTAAATTATTGGGGTTGTACTGGTAAGAGTAGTTATTAGCGGAGCTGTACCCGACGAGGGTAGAGCCCAGGGGATTGGACGCGGACAGCAGCGGGACTATGTCACCCAGCTGACCGAACATAAAGGGCAGGTCCTTTACCGTCTTATACGGGTTGTAAAAACCGTCGTAGGTATACGTCACCGTGAGGCTGGACACCGAACCATTCGAGGGGTCGATGTTGTTGACCAGGATCGACTGCAGATCCTTCTTGCCGTCCCAGGTATAGTTCTCGAAGTATTGTTCGGTCATGGCCGTCCCCGCCGTGTTTAACGCGAAGTGGTAGCTGGCCGAGAGCAGTCCCCCCGCGCCGGTCGTTACGGAATCGTAGGTGTACGAGCTGGTGCCGGGGTTATAGCGGATGCGTTGCAAAGCCCCCGCTGTAGTATAGTCGAAAGCCGCGGCGACCGTGCCGGTGGCGGCCGTCGTGTCGGGCGTGGTTTCGATGGAGACCAACCGTCCGCCCTGGTAGACCGGGAGGGTTGCCGTGATGTACGTCGTGTCTTCCCCGAAATAACCGGCGCCAAAGGCATATTCGGTCTGGATGATCTGCGCCACCGAATGATCGCTGTTGAAATGGATGACGGTGAACGTCGAATCGGCCTGAGTAGGTGCGGAGATCGTGCTGAGCCAGGTGTTGGAAGGGCCGGATGTACCTCCGTCGATGTTGATCCCGGATGGGGTACTGTCTTTCTTACTGCAGCCATACAGCAGGAGCAGGATCGCCAGGGTGGCGATGTTCTTTTGCATAGGATTCGGATTTGTGGACTAAAGGTATCGTTTTTTTCTTTGATAGTCAAGCCGGTATTTCTCCTGCATGATTTCCTGGACGGGTACCTGCCGGATCTTGCTTTCGAGCCAGGAAATGATGTCGAGGTACATGAAGGACCGGCTTTCCAGCGGACTTTCCTCGTACCGGACGAGCTTGTCCCGGAGGGTGGCGAAAGCGCTCCTCACCTGGCCCGGTTTGAGGGAGAATGCCTTCCGGAGGAATTTGAAGATTTCCTCCTCCACGACGCTCAGGTTTTGCATTTTGGCCATAAAGCGGTAGACCGATTTAATCAGGTATTCCAGCAGCTCCCAGTGACCCAATTCATAGTGGGCGATCAGGTGCAGGAGCCGGGCGTAGCATTGCAGGTCGGTCCTCAGGTCCACCTTCCAGTGGATGATCTTGTTGAGGTATTCGATGGCACGCTCGTTGTCCCCGCTCCCGAAGAGCAGACAGGCGATCTTATAATAAAAGACCAGCACCCGGTGGCGGTCCATGTGGATTTCATAGGCCTCCAGCCGCTCCTCGATCTCCGGGATCAGTGACAGCCCCTCGGTGAACGTACCTTCCATGAAATGCCGGTCGATCTTCGAAATGTACAGATAGACAAAGGACTGGACGGTGGTAGTGGTATTCCGTGTGGCCAGCTCCGATTGGGTAAAGGCCTCGAAAGCCTCCAGGGTAGGGATGAACTTCTCGTGGTTCAACAGGACAAAGTGGGCGATCAGCAGGTTGTGGACGCCCTTTATATACTGGACCGTTTCCACCCCCTTCATGACCGGGCATTGCTCAAAAAGGTCGACCCATTTCTGGCAGGAGCGGTAAAAAAGCAGGAAGTCCTGCAAAATGTAATGGTACCAGCAGGCCGCCTGGTAGAGATAGAGTTTTTCATAAAAACTCTCCACGTTCTTGGCGTTAACGGGCATGTTGGACTGGAAAAATGCCTTGACCGCCATCACATCCTTTTCGTCCCGGGCGTGCCCCATCTGGATGTACCAGCCATACAGCTGGAGCGCCAGGTTGGACAAACGGCCCATCATAATCCACTGCTCATCAGCTATTTCTGTTTCCCGGGCGAGCTGCTCCGCCCGGTTTTCGATACTCCGGGTGATATGCAGCGACTCGATTTTCTTTTCAAAGGTCAGTGCCTGGAGGACATAGGATAGCTGGTGATACTCACGGGCGTGTTCCTTGATCTTCTCCAGAACCTTTAAGCTCTGTTGATATAAGGCCTTGTCGTACAATATCTTAGCATAGTCCATCTGCTCGTGCAGGTCGATCTCGACGTTGTTTTCGTCCTGGATCAGCCGGAGGGAGGACAGGATCTGGCGAAAGAGCTGGGCCTTCAGGTTGGACAGCTGCTGCTTTTTTATCGTGGGGTTCTTGCGGAGGAGGGTGTCTTCGTCGTAGGCCTCCATTTTGTCCAGGGCGTCGAACAGGGTCACCACCTTCAAATCCTCCGTTTCGCCATTATTCCGGTTCACAAAGAGCTTGAAATTGCGTTTTTCGGCCTTTTGCAAAGATTTAACTAGTTGAAACAGTTCGTCTTTTGTTCTATTGGGCATCGTAATTCGTTTAGGTTGAAACCCGCATCCACAGACAGTTTGGCGTGTTAAACAGGGGGATAGCCAGTGTATTTACCCCCCTATTTTGATTTGAATACGAAAACAGGCAAAGATACCTTCGTTAGAGGTACCAAAAAATACCCTGCCATGCCCGACAAAATTTTCATTTTTGACACGACCCTCAGAGACGGTGAACAGGTTCCCGGGTGTAAACTGAATACCAAGGAGAAGATCGAAGTAGCGCAGGCCCTGGAGGCCCTCGGTGTGGACATCATCGAGGCCGGTTTCCCGATTTCCAGTCCCGGGGACTTTGAATCCGTAGCGGCCATTGCCTCCCACGTAAAGGATGTAACCGTCTGCGGTCTGACCCGCGCGGTCGAAAAAGACATAGAGGTTGCCGCCGAGGCCCTCAAAAAAGCCCGCCGTCCCCGTATCCACACCGGTATTGGCAGCTCCGATATACACATTAGGCATAAATTTAATGCGACCCGGGAGGAAATCCTGGAGCGGGCCGTAAAGGCCACCGCTTACGCCCGGAAGTTCGTCCCCGACGTGGAGTTCTTCGCCGAGGACGCCGGCCGGGCCGACCTCGCCTTCCTGGCGCGGATGATCGAAGCCGTCATCAAAGCCGGCGCCACCGTGGTCAACATCCCCGACACCACCGGTTACTGCCTGCCCCACCAATACGGTGAAAGGATCGCCTACCTGGTCAACAACGTCCCGAACATCGACAAGGCCGTGATCTCCTGTCACTGCCACAACGACCTGGGCCTGGCCACCGCCAACTCCATCGCCGGGGCCATCGCCGGCGCCCGCCAGATCGAGTGCACCATCAACGGCATCGGCGAACGCGCCGGCAACACCTCCCTGGAAGAGGTCGTGATGGTCATCAAGCAACACGAAAGCCTGGGCCTCTACACCGGCATCCATACCGAGCACCTCAACCCGATCAGCCAGCTGGTCTCCGACACCATGCGCGTCCCCGTCCAGCCCAACAAGGCCATCGTCGGGATGAACGCCTTCGCCCACAGCTCCGGAATCCACCAGGACGGCTTCCTCAAACAAGCCGAAACCTACGAGATCATCCGCCCCGAAGAAGTGGGCGCCGCCGGCTCCAAGATCGTCCTGACCGCCCGCAGCGGCCGCAGCGCCCTGGCCCACCGCTTCCACAAGCTGGGCTACGGCTTCAACCGCAATGACGTGGACGTTCTGTACGAGCGCTTCCTCATCGTGGCCGACAGCAAGAAAGAAGTCGAGGACGCCGACCTGAAGGCATTGGCGCATAAGTACGAAACCGAAACCGCCACGGTCTAAGGCCTCGCGGCCCTCGCCGCCCTGCTACAACTTGAACGATTAAAAGCTATTATAGATGGGAAAGACTCTCTTTGACAAAATTTGGGAAAAACACGTCGTAAAATCCATACCCGACGGCCCCGACGTAATTTATATCGACGAGCACCTGATCCACGAGGTCACGAGCCCGCAGGCCTTCAAGGGCATCGAAACCCGCGGCGTGGACCTCTTCCGTCCCGGCCAGATCCTGGCCACCGCCGACCATAATGTCCCCACCGAGAACCAGCACCTCCCTATAAAGGACGAACTGAGCCGCAAACAGGTCCAGATGCTGACCGAGAACTGCGCCCGTCACGGCGTGGAGCTCTACGGCCTGGGGCACGCCTACCAGGGTATCGTCCACGTCATCGGGCCTGAGCTGGGCATCACCCAGCCAGGGATGACCATCGTCTGCGGGGACAGCCATACGTCCACGCACGGGGCCTTTGGCTCCATCGCCTTTGGGATCGGCACCAGCGAGGTGGAGATGGTTTTCGCCTCCCAGTGCCTGCTCCAGTCGCACCCCAGGCTGATGCGCATCCGCATCGAGGGAGAGCTGAACAAGGGCGTCGTCGCCAAGGACATCATCCTGTATATCATTTCGCAGATCACCGCCGCCGGCGCCACGGGCTACTCCGTGGAGTTTGCGGGTTCGGCCATCCGCGCGCTGAGCATGGAGGCCCGGATGACCGTTTGTAACATGAGTATCGAAATGGGCGCCCGGAGCGGTATGATCGCCCCCGACGACACCACGTTCGCTTATATGAAGGGTCGCCCCTTCGCTCCCCACGGCGCCGATTGGGACAAGAAGGTCGCCGAATGGCGCCGGCTCGTTACCGACGAGGACGCCACCTTCGACACGGAGTACGTCTTCGACGCCGCGGACATCACCCCGATGATCACCTACGGGACAAACCCCGGTCTGGGCATATCCGTCACCGGTAACATCCCCGCGCTCGATTCCGTTCCCGACGACATGGAAAAACGCGTCATCGCCAAGGCGCTCCAATACATGGGTCTCGAAGAGGGGACGCCTTTGCTGGGCATGCCCGTGCAGCACGTCTTTATCGGCAGCTGCACCAATTCCCGTATCGAAGACCTCCGCATGGTCGCCTCCGTCATCAAGGGCCGCCACCGCGCGCCTTCGGTCAACGTGATGATCGTCCCCGGCTCGCAACAGGTCGCCGCCCAGGTACGCGCCGAGGGGCTCGACAAGATATTCGAAGAGGCCGGCTTCGTCATCCGCCAGCCGGGCTGTAGCGCCTGTCTCGGGATGAACGAGGACAAGGTCCCCGCCGGCGAATACTGCGTCTCGACCTCGAACCGCAACTTCGAAGGCCGTCAGGGCGCCGGCGCCCGCACCCTGCTGGCCAGCCCGCTCACCGCGGCCGCCGCGGCGATCACCGGGCGCGTGACGGACATTCGCGAGCTCATATAAAAACCTGGACCCATGCCTGAAGTAAAGTGGAACGCAAATCTCTACGACGATAAATACGCCTTCGTCTCGAAGTACGGCGAAGACCTCGTCGGCTGGCTCGCGCCCCAAAAGGGCGAACGCATCCTCGACGTGGGTTGCGGCACCGGTCAGCTGGCCTCGGAGATCGCCGAATACGGCGCCAGGGTCACCGGGATGGACTTTTCCGCGCAGATGATCGAAAAAGCCAAAGCATCTTACCCGTCCCTGACCTTCGACGTAAAGGACATCCGCGACTTTGCCTACGGCGAGCCCTTCGACGCGCTCTTCTCCAACGCGGCCCTGCACTGGGTCGACGACCAGGATGCGGCCATCGCCTGTATGCACCGCGCGCTCAAACCGGGCGGCCGTCTCGTCCTCGAGATGGGCGGCAAGGGCAACGTACAGGACATCATCCAGGCCGTCGAGGAAGCGATGTGGGAGAACGGCTGCCGCGAACGCCTTACCGGCGAGGGCTGGTATTTTCCATCGGTCGGGGAATACACGTCACTGCTCGAAAAGGCCGGTTTCCGCGTCACCACGGCCCTTCACTTCGACCGCGAAACCCGCCTGGAAGGCGGCATGGACGGCTGGATCAGGATGTTCGGCGAATTCTTCTTCCGCCGCCTGGCACCCGAAGAAACCGAACGCATCATCAACCGCGCGGTGGAGCTGCTTAAACCGGGCCACTACCGCGGAGGCGTATGGTTCGCGGATTACAAAAGACTCAGGATAAAAGCTATAAAATGAACGCATTCACGACGATAACGAGCACGATAGTTCCGATGCCCATGGAAAACGTGGACACCGACCAGATCATCCCCGCCCGGTTCCTCAAAGCCACCACCAAGGACGGCTTTGGCGAGAACCTCTTCCGCGACTGGCGCTACGACAACACCGGCGCGCCGATCCAGGACTTTATCCTCAACAACCCGCTGTACGGCGGACAGGTGCTCGTCGCCGGCAAGAACTTCGGTTGCGGTTCCAGCCGCGAGCACGCCGCCTGGGCGATCGCCGACTACGGTTTCAGGGTCGTGGTGTCCAGCTTTTTTGCCGACATTTTCCGGAACAATGCCCTGAATAACGGCCTGCTCCCCGTCCAGGTGGGCGAGCCCTTCCTCCAGAAGCTACTGGGCCTCGACCGCACGGCCACCGTCACCGTCGACCTGGCCGCCCAAACCGTCACCATCGACGCCACCGGCGAAAAAGAAACCTTCGCCATCAACGGATATAAAAAGACCTGTCTGCTGAACGGCTACGACGACATCGACTACCTGCTCAGCATCCGGCCCGAAATCGAACAATATGAGCGGTCCCGACCATAAGACCCCGTCCGCCCCGGGCGGCGTGCCTTTCCTGACGGCGGAGCTGTTCTCCATAAACGCCGGGCCCCGCCCGCTGTTCACGGACCTTACCTTCTCCATGGCAAAAGGGGAGCACTGGCTCCTCACCGGCGCCGCCGGCGTAGGCAAGTCCACGCTGGGCAAAGCCCTCTGCGGCCTCGTCTTTCACCGCGGCGCGCTCCAGATCGACTACGCCCCGATAAAAACCCCCGGCGACGCCGTACCTAAAGCCCTGTTCGTCGACCAGTGGCATCATTTCAAGGACCACACCGGTCTTTCCTCCGGATTTTACTACCAACAACGCTATAACAGCCAGGACGCCGAGAACGCGGCGACACTGCTGGAAGAACTCCTAACCGCCGCCCCCGACGCCGAAGCCGAAGCCTGGGACCTGCTCCGCGCCCTCCACGTCGACCACCGCGCCTACGCCTCGCTGGTGCAGCTCTCCAGCGGCGAGCACAAGAAACTCCAGCTGGCCCGCGCCTTTATCTCCCGCCCGCAGCTGCTGGTGCTCGACAACCCTTACCTGGGTCTCGACGCCGCCACCTGCGCAAACCTGGACAAGCTGTTCGACAGCATAGCAAAGCACGGCACCCAACTCATCATCATCGCCGACGCGGCGCAGTTGCCACAAATCATCACCCACGTAGCTACGCTCAGCGCCGGTGCGCTCGAGATCGTGCCCCGCGCGGCGTATCAGCTGATCCACGGCTCACCGTCCGAATTGCCCCTGAAACCGATCGAGCTCCCGCAACAAGCCCCCATAGAAACGGACTTCGCCACCTTCATCCGCATGTCGCACGTGAACGTAGTCTATGACGGCAAAAAAGTCCTGAGCGGCATCACCTGGACCGTAAACAAAGGCGAACGCTGGTGGCTCAAAGGCCACAACGGCGCCGGCAAGTCGACGCTCCTCAGCCTGGTCGTGGGCGACAATCCCCAGGCCTACGCCAACGAAATCTATTTATTCGATAAACGCCGCGGCACCGGCGAGAGCATCTGGGATCTAAAACGCCGCATAGGCTACATCTCCCCCGAGCTCCACTGGTACTTCGATCAGCAAACCAGCTGCGCCGACGCCATCGCCACCGGTTTTTTCGACACGACGGGTCTTTACAGGACAACCTCCGATGAGCAAAAAGCCATCGTGGACCAGTGGCTGGAGGTTTTCGACCTAACCACCCAGCGGCACCGCCGCCTCCAGGACCTCTCCATCGGCCGCCAGCGCCTCACGCTGCTCGCCCGCGCCCTGGTCAAGAACCCGCCGGTGCTGATCCTGGACGAACCCTGTCAGGGGCTCGATGAGCAACAAGCCGCGCACTTCATCCGTGTGGTCGACGAGCTGATGACGGAGGAAAGAACGCTCTTATACGTCAGCCACAGAACAGACCAGCTACCCCAAAGCATCGATCACCTGCTGGCATTGGATAGCGGCAAAATCGTAGAAAACGGACCTTATAACCACAAAATAAAAACCGTACAACGCTGAAGTCATATGAACAAAAACATCGCCGTCATTAATGGAGATGGGATCGGCCCCGAGGTAACCAAGCAATCGATAAAGATTCTGGATGCCGTAGCCTCCCGTTTTGGCCACGCCTTCCAGTACACGTACTGCCTGATGGGCGCGGACGCCATCGATAAGACGGGCAGCCCGCTGCCCGACGAGACCATCGAGGTCTGTCTTTCCAGCGACGCCATCCTTTTTGGCGCCATAGGCCACCCGAAGTACGACAACGACCCGACCGCCAAGGTACGGCCGGAGCAGGGGCTGCTGAAGCTGCGCAAGTCGCTCCAGCTCTTCGCCAACATCCGCCCCGTGAGCACGTATCCCACGTTGAACCACCTGTCGCCCCTCAAACCCAAGAACCTCGAAGGCGTGGACATGGTCATCTTCCGGGAGCTCACCGGCGGTATTTATTTTGGTAAAAAACAACTCAGCGAAGACGGCATGACCGCCCTCGACGAGTGTACCTACAGCCGTTCGGAGATTGAACGCGTCAGCCGCCTGGCTTTTACCTACGCACAAGGGCGCCGCAAGCACCTGACCCTGGTCGACAAAGCCAACGTCCTGGAAACGTCCCGGCTCTGGCGCAAGGTGGTACAGGACCTGTCGGCCGAATACGCCGACGTCAAGGTCGACTTCATGTTTGTCGACAACGCGGCCATGCAGCTGATGCTCAACCCCAAACAATTCGATGTGGTCCTCACCGAGAATATGTTCGGGGACATCCTTTCCGACGAAGCCAGCATCATCAGCGGGTCCCTGGGTATGCTGCCCTCCGCCTCCATCGGCGCGGGTTCCGCCCTGTTTGAGCCGATCCACGGGTCATATCCCCAGGCCGCTGGTAAGGACATTGCCAACCCCGTCGGTTCGATCCTGTCCGCCGCCATGCTCCTGGACCACCTCGGACTTACCGAAGAGGCCTCCGAAGTCCGCGCCGGCGTGGAATGGACGCTGACCCACGGTTTTGTGACCAAGGACATCGACCATGTGAATTATTACAGCACGTCAACGATCGGCGACCTGATCCGCGACTACGTAGAGCAAAAATTGCCGGCGGGCGTGGATCGGGAGCACCTCTCGATCTCGAAGTCGACGATCATATAGCGCCAACGACCGTTCGCAAGGCGCCCGAAGTTCTTTTTTTGTATTGTAAGCGCGATGCTATACATTTGTCTGACGACAGTACACCATGTTATCCAACCGTCATATCAATGTTATCATTCGCAACGCAGTTATTGTGGTGGTGATTATTATTACCCTGACGGGAGGTGGTGTTGTATAAGTAAACGACAAGATCGAAATACGAACCGCCTCCGAACCGAGGCGGTTTTTTTTTACGGTAAACGAACAAACGAAATGGAATTAAACAAGTACAGCAAAACGCTCACCCAGGACCCGACCCAACCCGGCGCGCAAGCCATGTTCTATGGGATCGGCCTGACGGACGACGATCTGAAGAAGGCGCAGGTAGGGATTGCGAGCATGGGTTATGACGGGAACACCTGTAACATGCACCTCAACGATTTGGCCGCGGTGGTCAAAAAAGGGGTGTGGGAAAACGACATGGTGGGCCTGACCTTTAACACCATCGGGGTGAGCGACGGCATGGCCAACGGTACGGACGGGATGCGGTATTCGCTCGTGAGCCGGGACGTGATCGCGGACTCGATCGAAACGATCTGCGGGGGCCAGTACTACGACGGTTTGATCGCCATCCCCGGCTGCGACAAGAACATGCCCGGGTCCGTCATGGCCATGGGACGGCTGAACCGGCCGGCCATCATGGTATACGGCGGGACGATCGCACCGGGCCATTACCAGGGCCAGGACCTGAACATCGTGTCCGCCTTCGAGGCGCTGGGGCAAAAGATTGCGGGGAAGCTGAGCGACGCGGACTTCAAGGGTATCGTGATGCACTCGTGTCCGGGCGCGGGCGCCTGCGGCGGGATGTACACCGCCAACACCATGGCCGCGGCCATAGAGGCGCTGGGGATGAGCCTCCCGTATTCCTCCTCCAACCCCGCCGTGAGCGAAGACAAACGCAAGGAGTGCGCCACCGCCGGCAAGGCGATCAAGCTGCTCCTCGAAAAAGACATCAAGCCCTCCGACATCATGACGCGGAAGGCCTTTGAAAACGCCATGGTCACCGTCATGGTCCTCGGCGGCAGCACCAACGCGGTGCTCCACCTCATCGCGATGGCGCGGTCGGTGAACGTAAACCTGACGCAGGACGACTTCCAGGCGGTGTCCGACCGGGTCCCGATGCTCGCGGACTTCAAGCCCAGCGGCAAATACCAGATGCAGGACCTCCACGAGCACGGCGGTACGCCGGCGGTCATGAAGTACCTGCTGGAGAAAGGCCTGCTGCACGGCGACTGCCTGACGGTAACGGGGAAGACTATCGCGGCCAACCTGAACGACATCCCCAGCCTGGATTTCTCCACACAAAAAATCATATTCCCGCTGGAACAGCCCATCAAGGCCACGGGTCACCTGCAAATACTCTATGGCAACCTCGCCACCGGCGGCAGCGTTGCCAAGATCACCGGAAAGGAAGGGGAGAAGTTCTCCGGCCCGGCCCGGGTATTTGACGGGGAGCACCAGTTGATCGAGGGTATTTCCAGCGGTCGAGTCAAAGAAGGCGACGTGGTGGTGATCCGTTACGTGGGCCCCCGGGGCGCGCCTGGTATGCCCGAGATGCTAAAGCCCACGTCCGCGCTGATCGGCGCGGGGCTGGGCAAGTCGGTGGCCCTGATCACCGACGGCCGTTTCAGCGGCGGCACCCACGGTTTCGTGGTGGGGCACATCACGCCCGAAGCCTTTGAAGGCGGCGGTATCGCGCTCGTACAGGACGACGACGTCATCGAGCTCGACGCGGTGAACAATACGATGAACGTAAAGCTCTCCGACGCCGAGCTGGACGGGCGCAGGAAGAAATGGAAACAACCCCCGCTCAACGCGACCAAAGGGGTTTTGTATAAATACATACGCTCGGTAAAAACGGCCGCCGAAGGTTGTGTAACCGACGAACAATAAAAATTAAAAAGACTTCTATATGGAAATGCCCAATATAACGAAGACCGCGCCCGCGAAGACCGACGCGCCCGCAGCGCCCGCGGCCCCCAAAACCGCGGCAGCGACCACGCTCAGCGGCTCCCAGGCCGTCCTGGAAGCCTTCCTTGCCGAAGGCGTCGACACCATCTTCGGCTACCCCGGTGGCGCCATCATGCCGATCTACGACGCGCTCTACGACTACCAGGACAAGCTGGAGCACATCCTGGTGCGGCACGAGCAAGGCGGCATCCACGCCGCTCAGGGCTATGCCCGCACGAGCGGCAAGGTGGGCGTGGTCTTCGCGACCAGCGGTCCGGGCGCTACCAACCTCGTCACCGGTCTGGCGGACGCGATGATCGACTCCACACCCCTCGTGGCGGTCACGGGACAGGTATTTGCGAGCCTGCTGGGCACCGATGCCTTCCAGGAAACCGACGTCATCAACATCACCACGCCCGTCACCAAGTGGAACTACCAGGTGACCGACGCCACCGAAATCCCCGCGGTACTGGCCAAGGCCTTCTATATCGCCCGCACCGGGCGGCCTGGCCCTGTGCTGATCGACATCACCAAGAACGCGCAGGTACAGAAATTCGACTATAACGGTTACGTCCCCTGTACGCACGTCCGCAGCTACCGGCCCAAGCCCATCGTCCGCAAGGAATACATCGAACAGGCCGCCAAACTGATCAACCAGGCAAAGAAGCCTTTCGTCATCTTTGGCCAGGGCGTCATCCTGGGTCACGCGGAGTCGGAATTCAAGACCTTTATCGAAAAGGGCGGGCTCCCCGCGGCCTGGACGGTCCTCGGTCTGAGCGCGCTCCCCAGCGGCCACCCGCTCGGCGTGGGCATGCTGGGTATGCACGGCAACTATGCCCCCAACGTCCTGACCAACGAATGCGACGTCCTGATCGCGGTCGGGATGCGTTTTGACGACCGGGTCACCGGCAGGCTGGACAAGTACGCCAAACAGGCGCAGGTCGTACACCTCGACATCGACCCCGCGGAGATCGACAAGAACGTAAAGAGCGCGGTACCGGTTTGGGGAGATTGCAAGGAGACGCTGCCGCTGTTAACGGCGCTCCTCGAACAGAAAACACACGACGGGTGGCTGAAGAAATTCCGCGAGCTGGAAAAAAAGGAAATCGACACCGTCATCCAACCCGAGCTCAACCCCACGGCCGAACAAATGACCATGGGTGAAGTCGTAAAGGTCCTCAACGAGCTCACCGGCGGCCACGCCGTCATCGTCACCGACGTAGGCCAGCACCAGATGGTCGCCTGCCGGTACGCACAGTTCAACGAGACCATGAGCAACGTCACGTCCGGTGGGCTCGGCACCATGGGCTTCGGCCTTCCCGCGGCCATCGGCGCCAAATACGGCGCGCCCGACCGCACCGTCGTCGCCATCATCGGGGACGGGGGGATACAGATGACCATCCAGGAGCTGGGGACGATCATGCAGTTCGGCGCCGCCGTCAAGATACTCATCCTGAACAACCAGTTCCTCGGAATGGTACGGCAGTGGCAGGAGCTCTTCAACGATAAGCGGTACAGCTTCGTCAATATCACGAGCCCCGACTACGTTACCGTTGCCAAGGGCTATGGCATAGCCGGCGCCAGTATAAGCGCCCGAACAGACCTGAAGACAGCCCTCAAGACGATGCTCGATCATAAAGGCGCCTACCTGTTAGAAGTCATGGTCGGCAAGGAAAACAACGTCTTCCCCATGGTTCCCCAGGGTTGCAGCGTATCCGAAATCCGCCTTAGCTAAGGCTAAACAACAACGTTATGTCCAAACAGGAATTTACCATCACCGTCTATACCGAAAACCAGATCGGCCTGCTGAACCGCATCGCGATCATGTTTTCCCGCAGGAAAATCAACATCGAGAGCCTCAATACGTCTCCGTCCGAGATCGAGGGCATCCACCGCTTCACCATCGTCATCAACGAGTTTGAAGACGTGGTCCGGAAGCTGTGCCGCCAGATCGAAAAACAGGTCGAGGTCCTCAAGGCGTATTTCAACACCAACGAAGAGCTCGTCTGGCAGGAGCTGGCCCTCTACAAGGTGCCCACCGACGTCATCGCCGAGAAGGTATCCGTCGAGCGCCTCCTCAGGGAATACGGCGCCCGCGCGGTCGTGATCCGCAAGGACTACACCGTCTTCGAGGCCACCGGTCACCGCGAAGAGACCGACAAGCTCATCAAGGCCCTCGAGCCCTACGGCCTGATCGAGTTCGTCCGTTCGGCCAGGGTCGCCATCATCAAGGACTCCAACGGCTTCCACGAGAAGCTGAAGGAATTCGAGAACCGCGAGCCCGGCGAAGCCGTCATCGAGAACGAGTACCTCGGCAAGGGCGCTGAAGTCTTTAGTATGTAAAAACCAGTATAAACTATAAACCAAACAAATGGCAAAAATCAATTTCGGCGGGGTTGAAGAAAACGTAGTTACCCGCGAAGAATTCCCCCTGGCAAAGGCGCAGGAAACGCTCAAGAACGAGACCATAGCCGTCATCGGCTACGGCGTCCAGGGGCCCGGCCAGGCACTGAACCAAAGGGATAACGGGATCAACGTCATCGTCGGTCAGCGGAAGAACTCCAAGACCTGGGACAAGGCCGTAAAAGACGGCTTCGTACCCGGCGAAACCCTCTTCGAGATCGAAGAAGCCCTCCAGAAAGGCACCATCATTTGCTACCTGCTCTCCGACGCCGCCCAGATCGAGCTCTGGCCGACCGTGAAGAAACACCTGACCGCCGGGAAGGCCCTGTACTTCTCCCATGGCTTCGGGATCACCTTCAACGAGCAGACCGGTATTATCCCGCCCAAGGACGTAGACGTGTTCCTGGTCGCCCCCAAGGGGTCCGGTACGTCACTCCGCCGCATGTTCTTGCAAGGTCGCGGGCTGAACAGCAGCTACGCCATCTTCCAGGACGCCACCGGCAAGGCGCGCGACCGCGTCATCGCGCTCGGGATCGCCGTAGGTAGCGGTTACCTGTTCGAAACCGACTTCAAAAAAGAAGTATACAGCGACCTCACCGGCGAACGCGGCACCCTGATGGGCGCCATCCAGGGCATCTTCGCCGCCCAGTACGAAACCCTGCGCAAACGTGGTCACACCCCCTCGGAAGCCTTCAACGAGACCGTCGAGGAGCTGACCCAGTCGTTGATGCCGCTGGTCGCGGAAAACGGGATGGACTGGATGTATGCCAACTGCTCCACCACCGCCCAGCGCGGCGCGCTCGACTGGTGGAAAAAGTTCAAGGCCGCTACGCAGCCCGTGTTCGACGAGCTCTATGAGAGCGTCGCCACCGGCAAGGAATCCCAGCGCTCCATCGACTCCAACAGCCAGAAGGACTACCGTGAAAAGCTCGACGCCGAGCTGAAAGAGCTCCGCGAAAGCGAGCTTTGGCAGGCCGGCAAGGCAGTCCGCAGCCTCCGCCCCGAGAACCAAAAAGCCTAGCGCCACCGGCGCCCCCTTTTTTACGCCCCGGGCGGCCCTTCCGGCCCCCGGGGCTTTTAACCCCCCTAAAATGCTCACTACACTCACTCCCCTGGCCGTCGACGCCGCCTACGAGCGGCTCCGCAAGGTCGTCCGCAAGACGCCGCTGGAGTACAACCACCGGCTGTCGCAGCGCTACCGCTGCCACGTCTACCTGAAGCGGGAAGACCTCCAGGTCGTGCGTTCCTATAAGATCAGGGGCGCCTACAACATGATGGCGCAACTGAGCCCCGAGGTCCTCTCCAAGGGCGTCGTCTGCGCCAGCGCCGGCAACCACGCCCAGGGTTTCGCCTACGCCTGTCACCAGATGCAGGTGAACGGCACCATATACATGCCCGTTATTACGCCGAAGCAGAAGCTTCAACAGGTCCGCAATTTCGGCGGGGATAAGGTTTCCATCGTACTGGTCGGCGACACCTTCGACCAGTGCCTGAAGGAGGCCCTGACGTTCACCGAGCAGAACAAGATGACGTTCATCCCGCCCTTCGACCACCAAAGCATCATCGAGGGCCAGGCCACCGTCGGCAAGGAAATCCTCGAAGAGCTCGGCAACATCGACTGGCTGTTCCTGCCCGTGGGCGGGGGCGGTCTGGCCTCCGGTACCGGCTACTATTTCCGGACCTTCAGCCCCCAGACCAAGCTCATCGGTGTCGAGCCCCAGGGCGCGCCCTCCCTGGCCCTCGCCTGGAAGGCCGGCGAGCCCGTCACCCTCCCGCAGATCGACACCTTCGTCGACGGCGCCGCCGTCAAAAGGATAGGCGAGGTGACCTTCCAATACCTCAAGGAGGTCCTCGACGACGTCCACCTGGTCCACGAAGGCCAGGTCTGCAGCACGATCATCCGCCTCTACAACGAAAACGCCATCGTCGCCGAACCCGCCGGCGCCCTCGCCATCGCCTCGCTGGACGCCTACAAACGCCAGATCGAAGGCAAAACCGTCGTCTGCGTCGTTAGCGGCGGCAACAACGACCTCGACCGCATGCCCGAGATCCGGGAACGCTCCCTCCGTTACGAGGGCCTCAAGCACTACTTCCTGATCCGCTTCGCCCAACGCCCCGGCGCCCTAAAAGAATTCGTCTCCAACGTCCTGGGCCCCAACGACGATATCGTACGATTTGAATACATGCAAAAAACGAACAAAGAGTCCGGCCCCGCCCTCATCGGTATAGAGCTCCAGGATAGAGCAGATTATCAGCAGCTTATCGCCCGTATGAAGGCCTACCAGATCACCTACACCACCTTGAACGACGACGACGAGCTGTTCAGCTACCTGGTCTAACTGCAACGACGACAAGCGGGGTTATCCACAAAAAGTGAACAACCCAACTGAATAAAATCTCGGAAAAATGTCGTATTATTGAAGTCTGTTCAATAAATCAAGGGATTTACAACGATTGCTGCCTCCGTACGCCGGTTTTTAGTAATAGATTAATGAGGTGTAAAATTTATTTGCTATGAGTAATGGAGGCTTGTACAACGCAAGATTCGAACATGATGCCTGTGGTATTGGGTTTGTCGCGAACATCAAGGGGCATAAATCCCATCAGATCGTTTCAGATGCCCTGACCATCCTGGAAAACATGGAGCACCGCGGCGCCTGTGGTTGCGAAGACAACACGGGCGACGGCGCGGGGATCATGATCCAGACCCCCCACGAATTCTTTTTCGAGGAGTGCCTGAAATTAGGCGTGCACCTGCCGGCCTACGGGCGGTATGGGGTAGGGGTGTTGTTTTTCCCAAGAGAAATACGGCTGCGCGAAGAATGCCGGTCGATCTTCCAAAGGGCCGCGGAACGCCTCGGGCTGGAAGTCCTGGCGTATCGCCGCGTACCGGTCGTCTCAGACCCGGTGGGGCCGACCGCTTTGAGCGTGGAACCCGAAATGGAGCAGGTCTTCGTCGCCTGCCCGGACCACATCCAGAACCCCGACGACTTCGAGCGCAAACTGTTCGTGCTGCGCAACTACGCATCCCACACGATCCGCAACACGGTTCGTAAGGATGCCATAGGATTTTACATCGCCTCCCTTTCGTATAAGACGGTCGTGTATAAAGGCCAGCTGACCTCCGGCCAGGTGCGCCAGTACTTCACCGACCTGTCCAACCGCCGCCTGGTGTCCGCCTTCGGTTTGGTGCACTCGCGTTTTGCGACCAACACCTTCCCGTCCTGGGACCTGGCGCAACCCTTCCGCTTTATCGCGCACAACGGGGAAATCAATACCCTCCAGGGGAACCTGAACTGGCTCAGGACGAGTGAAAGGGGTTTCACGTCCCCCTACTTCACCCAGGAGGAAATGGACATGCTCCTGCCCGTCGTGGCCGGTACCCAGTCCGACTCCGCCTGCCTGGACAACATGATCGAGCTCCTGACGCTGACCGGCCGTTCGCTGCCGCACGTCATGATGATGCTCATCCCCGAGGCCTGGGACGGGAACGACCATATGGACCCCGTCAAAAAAGCCTTTTACGAATATCACGCCTCCATCATGGAGCCCTGGGACGGCCCCGCTTCGATCTCGTTCACCGACGGCAGGATCATCGGCGCCACGCTCGACCGTAACGGTCTGCGCCCCTCGCGCTACTGTATCACCAACGACGACCGCGTCATCATGGCTTCCGAGACCGGCGCCCTCCCCGTCGACCCCAAGACGGTGATCGAGTACGGCCGCCTCCAGCCCGGCAAGATGTTCGTCGTCGACATGGAACAGGGCCGCATCATCTCCGACGAGGAATTGAAGCAGACCATCTGTTCCCAAAAGCCATACGGCGAATGGCTCAATAAATACAAGATCCGCCTGGACGAGCTCCCCGAGCCGCGCGTGACCTTCACGCACCTCGAGCACGACCAAATATTCAAATACCAGAAGGCCTTCGGTTATTCCACCGAGGACCTGGAGGTGATCGTCGCGCCCATGTCCCTGACGGGCAAGGAGCCGGTAGGCTCCATGGGGAACGACACCCCGCTGGCCGTGCTGAGCGACCAGCCGCAGCACCTGGCCAACTACTTCAAGCAATTGTTCGCGCAGGTCACCAACCCGCCCATCGACCCCATCCGGGAAAGGATGGTGATGTCGCTGGCGACGTTCGTGGGGTCCACCGATAACATGCTCGCGGAAGACCCGCTGGCCTGTCACACCGTGGCGCTGCAACAACCCGTGCTCACCAACCATGAATTGGAAAAGATCCGCTCCATCGACACGGGCATCTTCCAGGCAAAGACCCTGCAGACCTATTTCCGCGCCAGCGGACAACCGGGCGCGCTGAAGGCGGGTCTCGACCGTCTCTGCCGCTACGCCGTGGACGCTGTCGAAGACGGTTTCAAGGTCCTCGTCCTCACCGACCGCGCCATCGACTCCGAACACGCGAGCATCCCGTCTCTCCTGGCCGTTTCCGCGGTACACCACCACCTCACCCGCAAGGGCCTCCGGGGTAAGGTTGGGATCGTCGTCGAAGCCGGCGACGTATGGGAAGTCCACCACTACGCCTGTCTGATCGGGTTCGGGGTGACGGCCATCAACCCGTACCTCGCGCTGTCGACCATCCGCGACATGAAGCTCTTTGGCAAGCTCCAGACCGACCTGGACGTCGAACAGCTCAAAAAGAACTACATCAAGGCCGTCTGCGACGGGCTGTTGAAGGTCTTCTCCAAGATGGGGATCTCGACCCTCCAGTCCTACCAGGGCGCCCAGATATTCGAGATCATCGGCCTCAACCGGGCCGTGGTCGATACCTACTTCACCGGCGCCGTATCCCGTATCGAGGGCATGGGGCTCGACGAGATCGCCAAGGAAATCCTCGCGCGTCACTTCCTCGGCTTCAGCCGCAAGGAGGTACCCATCGATCGGTTGCCCGTAGGCGGGGTTTACCAGTGGAAGCGCAAGGGTGAAGCCCACCTGTTCAACCCGAACAGCATCCACTACCTCCAGCTGTCGACCCGGACCAACGACTACAGCGTCTTCAAGAAGTTCACCAAGACGATCAACGACCAGGATGAAAAGGCCCTGACGCTGCGGAGCCTGCTGACCTTTAAGCGCACGCGCCCCTCGATCTCGATCGACGAGGTAGAACCCGAGGAAAACATATACAGACGTTTCGCCACGGGCGCCATGTCTTTTGGGTCGATCTCGCACGAGGCGCATTCGACCCTGGCCATCGCGATGAATCGTCTCGGCGGCAAAAGCAACACCGGCGAAGGCGGCGAGGACCCCGCGCGTTTCGAACGCCTGCCCAACGGTGACTCGATGCGCTCCGCGATCAAGCAGGTGGCTTCCGCCCGTTTTGGCGTGACCAGCCTCTACCTGACCGAAGCCGACGAGCTCCAGATCAAGATGGCCCAGGGCGCCAAGCCCGGCGAGGGCGGCCAGCTCCCCGGCCACAAGGTCGACGAATGGATCGCCAAAACGCGTCACTCCACCCCCGGCGTCGGGCTGATTTCGCCCCCGCCGCACCACGATATCTACTCAATTGAGGATCTTGCCCAGCTGATCTTCGACCTCAAGAACGCCAACCGCGCCGCGCGCATCAGCGTCAAGCTGGTATCCAAGGCCGGCGTAGGCACGATCGCCGCCGGCGTGGCCAAAGCCAAGGCCGACGTCATCGTCATCGCCGGTCACGACGGGGGCACAGGCGCATCGCCCATCAGCTCTATCCGGCACGCCGGTCTGCCCTGGGAGCTCGGTCTTGCCGAAACCCACCAGACCCTCGTGAAGAACAAGCTCCGCAGCCGCGTCACCGTCCAGACCGACGGCCAGCTGCGGACCGGCCGCGACCTCGCCGTCGCCGCCCTGCTGGGCGCCGAAGAATGGGGGATCGCCACCGCCGCCCTGGTGGTCGAAGGCTGTATCATGATGCGCAAATGCCACGTGAACACCTGCCCCGTGGGTATAGCGACACAGGACGCGGAGCTGCGCGGGCGTTTTGCCGGCGACCCCGACCACGTCGTCAACTTCTTCAAGTTCCTGACCCGGGAATTGCGCGAGATCATGGCGGAGCTGGGTTTCCGTACGGTCAACGAGATGATCGGCCAGGTCTCCAACCTCCAGGTCCGCGAAGACCTCAAGCACTGGAAATACAAGAAGCTCGACCTCAGCCCCATTTTGTTTGAAGAGCCCTCCGCGCCAACCACCGGTCTGTACTGCCAGGAGGACCAGGACCACGGCCTGACCGGCATCCTGGACTGGAAGCTGCTCAAGGCCGCGGCGCCCGCGCTCGAAAAGGCTACGCCCGTACAGGCGTCCTTCGCGCTGAAGAATACCGACCGAACCGTCGGGACCATCCTCTCCAACGAGATCACCAAGAAGTACCGCGCCGCCGGGCTTCCCGATAACACGCTGCACTTCTCCTTCACCGGTACCGCAGGTCAATCCTTCGGCGCGTTCAACACGAAGGGAATCACCCTGGAGCTCGAAGGCGACGCCAACGACTACTTCGGCAAGGGCCTCTCCGGCGCCCGCCTGATCGTCTATCCCAGCCGCGACGCCAGCTTCGTAGCCGAAGACAACATCATCATCGGCAACGTCGCCCTCTACGGCGCCACCGACGGGGAAATCTACATCCGGGGCAAAGCCGGCGAACGCTTCGCCGTCCGCAACTCCGGCGCCAACGCCGTCGTCGAAGGGGTAGGGGATCACGGTTGCGAATACATGACCGGCGGCCGCGTCGTCATCCTCGGCGACACCGGTCGCAACTTCGCCGCCGGTATGAGCGGGGGCATCGCCTACGTCTACGACGCCTCCGGCCGCTTCGCCCGCCAGTGCAACCGTGAGATGGTCGACCTCGACCCGCTGTCCCCGTCCGACGTGACGCTGGTCCAGGAAATGATTTCCCGTCACTACGAGCATACCGGCAGCTCGGTCGCGAAGTTCATCCTCGACGACTGGGACAACCAGGCGCAACGGTTCATCAAGGTGTTCCCGCAGGAGTACAAACGCGTACTCCAAAGCGCCCCCGCCGCAAGCCACGCCGCCACCGTTCCCGCCCCCCATTTCAAAACCTCGAACGTGAATAAGCATGGGTAAGCCAACAGGATTTTTAGAATTTACGAGGGAGCTGCCGTCAAAGCGCCCGGCCACCGAACGCGTCAACGACTATAACGAGTTCGTCAACCGCCTCGACGACGGTAAGCTCAACCAGCAAGCCGCGCGCTGCATGAACTGCGGCATCCCGTTTTGCCACAGCGGATGCCCGCTCGGCAACGTCATCCCCGAGTTCAACGACGCCGTATACCAAAAGAACTGGGCCGAGGCCTACGAGATCCTCAGCGCCACCAATAATTTCCCCGAGTTCACCGGCCGTATCTGCCCCGCGCCCTGCGAAAGCGCGTGCGTCCTGGGCATCAACCAGCCCCCGGTAGCCATCGAGGAGATCGAGAAACACATCATCGAGATCGCCTTTGACAAGGGCCTCGTCAAGGCCCACGCCCCCAAGGTCCGCTCCGGCAAAAAAGTCGCCGTCATCGGCTCCGGCCCCGCCGGTCTCGCCGCCGCCGCCCAGCTCAACGCCGCCGGCCACCAGGTCACGGTCTACGAGCGCGACGACGCCCCCGGCGGCCTGCTCCGCTACGGCATCCCCGACTTCAAGCTCGAAAAATGGGTGATCGACCGCCGCATCAACCTGATGATGGAAGAAGGCGTCGAGTTCCGCCTGAACGCCAA
>NZ_DATJIY010000171.1:0-38536 GCF_035492835.1 Dinghuibacter sp. | reverse complement strand
CGGCGGATGAGCTCCAAAAAGTGTTGCGCGCTGGGATCGTTTGGCATACCAAGCAAAAATTGAGGTGGACCGCAGCCAAAGCCGCGGCCCACCTGTTTATTAAAATCTCACCAACAGAGCCAATATAATCCGGTTCTCCTGTGGTACCAGGTCCGGCATCCATCCCCCCATGGCGCTGAGAGGCGGCGCGACCGAAGCCCCGCTGGAAGTATACGTGTACTGCCCGGTGTTGGTGTAACCGGTGGGTCCGGTGACGCCTCCGTGTCCGGCGAAATAACCGGTAAGCGGGGTAGTGCCGGGCGCCGCGCCGATGTTGACCACCTTGCGGTGAACGAACTCGAACTTCAGCGTGAGGTTCTGCGCGGGCATATAGTCGATCGAGGTCGACCCATCCCACGCGTTAAAGGTAGAGCCCGGGCCGGTCTGCTGTTGGTACAGCGTATCGGCATAGCCGGTGGGCGCCAGCACCAGGTACTGACCGGGGTTGTGCATATAGCCGCCGCCGATGGTCCAGGCCCATTTTTGTTTCTCGCCGAACCAAAGCCGGTTGTAGACCATCCCGCTGATGAAGTTCTGCGAGGGCAGGCGGACGCCGGCCGAATTGGTCTTCTTGCCAAAGGGGCTCACACCATCCCCGCTTTCAAAGCCCAGGTCGCCGGTAAGCGAGAAAGCCGCTTTGGTGATAAAGCCTTGTTTGTGGTTGACGTACCGCAATTGGTAGCTGTTGTCGGAGTGGAAACGGAGACGGCCGGGGGCGCCTTCGTCGTCCTTGCCATAGTAGTTGTTGAACACATAGTCCACGGTTTCCTTGGGCCGGTAGTAAATCGACACCCCGATGCCCGGGCTGCGGTTAAACATCCCGTAGCTCTGCCAGCCGTTGACCAGCCAGAATTCGACCTTCAGCTTGTCGGTGGGGAAAGTCTGGAGACGCAACCCGTTGAAGAACCAGGGCGTGTTGTCCGAGGTGTACGAGGGCTGGTAGCCCCAGTTCTCGAAGTTGTTATACGAGAACAACCCGATGTAGGACATGAAGATACCGGCGTCGAGGTTGATCCCGTGCCATACGTCCCAGTGATAACCGGCGTACGCCTCGCTGATGTACCGGTAGATGGTCTGCAGGTCGTACTGTCCCTTGTAGGAGCTGCCGTCGTTGCGAGGCACCACCGTAGAGCGTGTCCCGAACTGCATCATCACACGTCCGCGGATGTTGCCGTAGTGGATGTCCCCGCCAAAACCCATGAACGAGAGCTGGAGCTCGTTGTCCCGCGCCAGCGCCGTGGAGCCGACCACGGTGTTGTCGATGGGAGAATTGTAGGAGTGCGTGTAGTTCAGGTCGAACGTCACGTCACCGGTGAAGTACTTGGAGTCGAAGGCCGGCGGTGTCGTCTTGCGGCTGGTCCCGTTGAGCCAGGAGAAGTCGCCGAAGGCGAACGGGTCGGACGCCTTCGGCTTGGCTTCGATGCCAGTCGTGTCTTTGGAATGGTGCAGCCAGCTGAAGAAGCCGGACGGCCTGGCAGGGGAGGGCGTCGCCGCACCCCCGGCCACCGGGTTGTTTGTTGCCAAATCTTGCCCGAAGGCGGTGCCTGCGACAAAGAATGCCGAGAAAAGGATAATAGTCTTCCTCATAAGCGTTTAAGGTTTTAAAGTGTCCAATGAAACATTCAAAGCAAGCACGTTCACGGTCGAGGGACCGAACAACCCCAGGAAGGGGCCTTTTATATGTTGATTGACGAGGTCACGTACGGTGGCTTCGGACAGGTGCCGCACGGCGGCTATCCGTTTGACCTGGATGTAGGCGCCGTCTGGCGACAGGTCTGGGTCGAGCCCGCTACCGGAATAGGTCACGAGCTCCGCGGGGATGTCGGCCTTGTTGACGCCGGGGTTGTGCACCATAAAGGTGTCGATGTGCGCCTGGACGTCCTTCAGGTAGTCGGGGTTGGAAGGCCCCTTGTTGCTGCCCGCGCTGCCGGCGGCATTATAGCCGACGGCCGAAGGGCGGCTCCAGAAATATTTGTCGTCGGTGAATTTCTGACCGATGTTGTCATAGCCCACTACCTTTCCGTTCAAGGTGACCGTTTTGCCGTTGCCCTGCCCGGGTGTCAGCCGCCCGACCGCCGCGATCAGGAGCGGATAGACCAGGCAGCAGATGACCAGCAGCACAAGGGTCAATCGCAGGGATGGGAGAATATATTTTTTCATAAAAAGTTTTTTACATAAAAAGTGCAAGGATCAAATCGATCAGCTTGATCCCGATAAAGGGGGCGATGATGCCGCCGATGCCGTAGATCAGCAAATTCCGTCGAAGCAGCGCGCTGGCGCCGATCGGCTTATAGGCCACGCCCCTGAGAGCGAGCGGGATCAGGATAGGGATGATGAGGGCGTTGAAGATCACCGCACTCAGGATCGCGCTTTCCGGGCTCTTCAGCCCCATGATGTTGAGCGCGCTCAGCGACGGTATCGACAGCACGAAGAGCGCCGGCACGATCGCGAAATATTTGGCCACGTCGTTGGCGATCGAGAACGTGGTCAGCGTGCCGCGTGTCATCAGCAACTGCTTGCCGATTTCCACGATCTCGATCAGCTTGGTGGGGTCGTTGTCCAGGTCCACCATGTTGCCCGCCTCCTTGGCCGCCTGGGTGCCGCTGTTCATCGCGACACCAACGTCGGCCTGGGCCAGCGCGGGGGCATCGTTGGTCCCGTCGCCCATCATCGCCACGAGCTTACCGCCCATCTGTTCCTTTTTGATGTAGTCCATCTTGTCCTGGGGTTTCGCTTCGGCGATGAAGTCGTCCACCCCGGCCTTTTCGGCGATAAAACGGGCCGTCAGGGGATTGTCCCCGGTGACCATGACGGTCTTGACGCCCATCTTGCGCAGGCGCTGGAAGCGTTCCTGGATGCCCGGCTTGATGATGTCCTGGAGCTCGATGACGCCCTGGGCGACACCGTCGCGGCTCACGACCAGTGGCGTGCCCCCATTGGAAGCGATCTCCTGGACCTTTTGCTGGGTTTCGGACGGGAAGGCGTTTCCGTTCTTCTCGACGATCCCGCGGATGGCGTCATAGGCGCCCTTGCGGATGCGCACGCCCCCGTTCAGATCGACGCCGCTGCTGCGCGTCTCGGCGCTGAAGGGGATAAAACGCGCGTCGGATGAAGCCCCCGGCATCGCCATCCCCCCGGCCGTTGCCAGCTCGATGATGGAGCGGCCCTCGGGTGTCTCGTCGGCCATGGAAGCCAGCACACTGGATTCGATGAAGGTATGCTTGTGAACCCCGGGCGCGGGCCAGAAATGCGTGGCTTTCCGGTTCCCGATGGTTATGGTACCCGTTTTGTCGAGCAACAAGGTATCCAGGTCGCCCGCGGTCTCCACGGCCTTCCCGCTCTTGGTGATGACATTGGCGCGGAGGGCACGGTCCATCCCCGCGATACCAATGGCGCTCAGCAGCCCGCCGATGGTCGTCGGGATCAGGCATACATAGAGCGACACGAAGGCGGCGATAGTGATCGGCGTACCGGCGTAGTCGGCAAAGGGTTTCAGCGTGACCACCACGATCAGGAAGATGAGCGTGAAACAGGCCAGCAGGATCGTCAGCGCGATCTCGTTGGGCGTCTTCTGACGGCTCGCGCCTTCCACCAGCGCGATCATCTGGTCCAGGAAGCTTTCGCCGGGGTTCGTGGTGACCCGGACTTTGATCCGGTCGCTGAGTACTTTGGTGCCACCGGTAACGGAAGACTTGTCGCCTCCCGATTCCCTGATGACCGGAGCGGATTCACCAGTGATGGCGCTTTCATCGATGGTTGCCAGACCCTCGATGATTTCACCGTCCATGGGGATGATGTCTCCGGCTTCCGCCAGGAAAACGTCGCCTTTGCGGAGCTGGCTGCTGGGAATAACCTGCACTTCATTCAAGAAGATGTCGCCGACGGCGGCCACCTTTTTGGCCGGGGTGTCTTCCCGTGTTTTGCGCAGGGAGTCGGCCTGTGCCTTCCCCCTGGCCTCGGCGATAGCCTCGGCGAAGTTGGCGAAGAGCAGGGTGATGAAGAGGACGGCAAAGATGACGATGTTGTAGACCAGGCTGCCCTGGCTCTTTTCACCCATGCCGATCCAGATACAAACGGCCAGCATGATGATGGTACCTATATACACCGTGAACATCACCGGGTTCCGCGCCATGACGCGCGGGCTGAGTTTGACGAACGATTGCTTCAGCGCGGAGGCGACCAGTTCACGGGGGAATAATGCAGATGAGCGTTTCATATTTCTGATTTTGCGCGCCCAGCGGGCGCGCTCGTTTTAATGCATACCCAGGTATTCCGCGATCGGCCCGAGCGCCAGCGGCGGGAAATACGACAGGGCGGTAATGATGACGATTACGGCAAACGTGGTAGCCCCGAAGGTGTACGAGTCAACGCGGAGCGTACCGGCGGATTCGGGCACGTACTTCTTCCGGGCGAGCAAACCCGCGATGGCGACCGGCCCGATGATGGGCAGGAAGCGACCCAGGATCATCGCCAGACCGGCCGTGATGTTCCAGAAGGGGTTATTGTCCGCCAGCCCTTCGAACCCGCTCCCGTTATTGGCGTTGGATGAAGTGTACTGGTAGAGCATCTCGGAGAAACCGTGGTAGCTCGGGTTGTTCAGCCAGGCCGACGGCTTGACCGCCCAACCGATATTCGGATGATAGACGAAATAGTACGACGCCAGCGCCGTGCCGCCCTTGATGATAAACGCGCTGAGCAGCGTCACGAGCGCAGCGATCTTGACCTCCCGGGCCTCTACCTTATGGCCGAGGAACTCGGGCGTGCGGCCCACCATCAAACCAGCGATAAAGACGGTGATGATGATATAGATGTAGTAGTTCAGCAGACCCACCCCGCAGCCTCCGTAGAAGCCATTGACCAGCATCGCCAGCAATTGCATCAATCCTGACATGGCCATGGAGCTATCGTGCATGGAGTTGACCGAGCCCGTGGAGATGACCGTTGTCAGAATACTCCAGAAGCCCGAGGCCGCGGCCCCGAAACGGGCCTCCTTACCCTCGGTGGCCCCATTGGGCTGGGCGATGCCCATATGCGCTATGAGCGGGTTGCCATGTATTTCGGTGATAATGGTGGGGATCACCAGACAAAGGAACCCCACCGTCATTACCCCGAAGATGACGTAAGCGAGTTTTTTACGTTTTATATAAAAGCCCAATGCGAAGACCATCGCAAACGGTATGAGGCACTGAGTGACCAGCTCCACCATATTGGTGAAATAGTTGGGATTCTCCAGCGGATGGGCCGAGTTGGCGCCGAACCAGCCACCCCCGTTGGTGCCGAGGTGCTTGATGGCGATCATGCCGGCTGCCGGCCCACGCGATACCTGGACGGTATCGCCCTGGACGGTCGTGATGGTGTCTTTCCCCGCATAACTGGTGGGGGTACCGTTAAACGCCAGGATAATGGCTACCACGATGGACAGCGGCAGCAGCAACCGGGTGATGGTTTTGACGAAGATCGCCCAGAAGTTCCCTAAATTATTGGTTGTCTTTTCTTTTAGTCCATTGAAAACGGCAATCAAACACGCAATCCCCGTCGCTGCGCTTACAAACTGCAGGAAGGTGATGACGAACAGTTGTGTCAGATAGGTCAGGCCGCTTTCCCCGGAATAGTCCTGTAGGTTACAGTTCACCACGAAGCTGATCGCCGTGTTGAAGCTGAGGTCGGGGGTCATGTCGGGGTTCCCGTCCGGGTTCAGGGGCAGGTGCGACTGGAAAAGGAACATAAAGAAGGCGTACACGAACCACAACAGGTTGATGGTCAGCATTGCCTTCAGGAATTCCTTCCAGTCCATCTTCCGGTGAGGGTCGATCCCGCTGGCCCGGAAAATAAATCCTTCCAGGGGCGCCAGGAAGTCCAGGAACGTCCGCTCGCCGGCGAACATCCGGGCGACGTACCGGCCCAGGGGGTAGGCCAGGAGGATGATGAGCAAAAAAGTGGCGATGACGCCGGTCAGTTCGGTAAACATAGAAGTCGTTTAAAATTTTTCCGGTTTGATCAGTACGTATAGCAGGTACAGGAACACCGCTATCGACAGGATAAAGAGTGCCAGGATCATGGTGTCAGATTTTTTCAAAGTAATCGATGGACGCAAAGAAGAGCCAGAAGCAAATCAGGCCCACGAGCAGCAAAATGACAGTCATCATAAAAGGCCCGCGCTTTAAGTGCGCGGTTACCCCCTATTGCCAAAACCGATGCCGCCAGCCGGGAAGTCGCTCTGGATGCGGTATCCGGGCGCCGTTGACCACGGGAGGGCCCCTTCCATTTTGGCAAGATTTTTTCAAAATGGAAAAAAATCCCGATTTTAGGATGGATGGTCACCTTCAAAGCCCTCATTGAACAATTCGCCGGGCAAGGGGAAAAAACCGGGTGGAGCTATATCCGGATACCCGCTGCCACGGCCTCGAAATTGAAACCCGGCCAGAAAACAAGTTTCCGGGTAAAGGGGTTCCTCGACGACCACCCGATCGAGCAGGTGGCGCTGATCCCCATGGGGGAAGGGGATTTCATCATCGCCGTCAATGCCGGGATGCGGAAATCCGTCCGGAAGCAAAAAGGCGACACACTCCGCGTCCGGCTGGAACTGGATGAAAAAAAATTCGTGATTTGCCCGGATTTAATAGAATCTTTACAGGACGAACCAAAGGCTCTGGCCTACTTTAATACGCTACCCCCCGGTCATCAGCGCTATTTCAGCAACTGGATCGATAGCGTCAAATCGGAGACCGTCCGGGTCAGGCGGATCGCGATGGCCGTAGACGCCCTCGCCCGTTCGCTCGGCTTCAGCGGTATGATACGCGACCACAAGGCGCGATCGGGGAAATGAAACGGCACTTATGAAGAAGATTTTGTTTAAGGCTTTAAAAATCGGCGGCATCACGCTGGGGAGTCTCCTATTGCTGATGTTCCTGCTGCCCATCCTGTTCCCGGGTTTTGTATCCACCAAGATCAAGACATGGGCCTCACACGCCATCGTCGGCGAATTGAATTTTTCGAAGGCGCGGTTGTCCTTTTTTAACCACTTTCCGTCGCTGACCCTGACCCTGTACGATTTTTCCCTCAAGGGGTCGACACCCTTTCCAAACGATACGCTGGTATCCGCCAAAGAAGTGGCGCTGGGGGTGAACCTTTCCTCCATCTTTTCCAAGAGCATCGACATCAACGAAATTTACCTGACAAAAGGGAATATCCATGTCCTCGTTGACGAAAAGGGCCAGGCCAACTATAACGTCTACCGCTCCGACACCACCACGACAACGGCGTCGACCGACACGACCGGGGCGTCACTAAAGATCAGCCGCATCCAGATCGACGGCGCCGACCTCGTCTACGATGATCGGTCGCTCCCGCTCAATATCACCTGCGACAACCTGAACTACCTCGGCAAGGGCAACCTCGCCCAGGACATCTTCGACCTCCAGTCGCACATCCAGGTGGATACGTTCGACCTGGACTACAATAAACAACACTACATTGGCTCCAAAAAGCTGGGCGCGGACCTGGTGACGCGCATCAATACCCGCTCTTTGTCCTTTATTTTCGAGAAAAACGACCTCCGCATCAACAGCCTCCCCGTGCAGCTCAAGGGGCGCTTCGACTTCCTGCCGCACGGCTACAGCATGGACTTCCGGCTCAACAGCGAGGCCACCAACCTCCACGACATCCTCACCGCCCTCCCCCCGGAATACGCGGGCTGGCTGGATTCCACGGATGTCCGCGGCGCCGCTACGATGTCGGCCGCGCTCACCGGCACCTACGACAGTACCACCATGCCCGACCTCAGCTTCAACCTCACGGTCCGGGATGGCTTTATCGCCAATGCCAAGGCGCCGAAACCGGTGGAGCACCTCTTCCTCAACCTCGAATCGAAGGTCCCCGGGCTCAAACCCGATAGTTTCTACATAAACATCGACTCGGTTTACTTTACCCTCGGACAGGGGTACTTCGGGTCCGTTCTCCGTTGGAAGGGGCTCAACGACCCGGTGGTCTACGCCCGGGTACGGACCGCGCTCGACCTGGCCGACTTCGACCGGGCCGTGGGGTTGGCGCCCTACGACCTCAAGGGCCGGTTCACGCTGAATCTGCTGGCGGACGGCCGCTACGCCACCCAGGTGGTACGCAAAGGCCTGCGTTCGTTGGATACCGTGGTGACGAGCATTCCTTCTTTCCAAATGAACGCCGCGCTGGATAACGGCTTCGTAAAATACGCCAAGCTCCCGGAAGGCGTTTCGGGCATAGCGCTCCGCTTCGACGCCTCTTGTCCCACGCACGACTATCACGATATCAGGTTCGCCCTGGACAGCCTTCACGCTCAGGTGCTCAGCAGCGTCATCTCCGGCCGGCTGCGCGCGGAGAACACGCACGGGCTTTCGCTGGACGGCGGTCTGCATACCGTCTTCCACCTTGGCGACGTCGCAAAGGTGTATCCGCTGGACAGCATGCAACTGGCCGGCGACCTGGCCGCCAATGTATCTGTAAAAGGCGTCTACGCTCCGGCTGAACACCGCTTCCCTGCGACCACAGCGACACTCGATCTGACCGGCGGCCGCGTCCAAACCAAATATTACCCCCGTCCTATCGATAACATCCAGGTCAGCGCCCTGGTGACCAATACCACCGGCACCATGAAATCCCTAAAGGTCCGGCTGACCCCCGTGTCGTTCCGGTTCGAGGACCAGCCGTTCCTGGTCCGCGCAAGCCTGTCGGACTTCGAGAACATGCGCTACTCGATACAATCGCAGGGAACGATCGATATCGGCCGGCTGTACCAGGTTTTTGCCCGGCCGGGCATGGATGTAAAGGGCCTGATCCGCACGAACCTCTCTTTAAAGGGTCTTCAAAGCGACGCCACCGGCGGGCACTACGACCGGCTGAACAATTCCGGCACCATGGAGCTCCAGGAGGTCGCCCTCACCTCGGATATGTTCCCCAAACCGCTGCTGATCCACACCGGGTTGTTCCGTTTCGACCAGGAGAAGATGCACTTCGACCGCTTTAAGGCGACCTATGGCAGCAGCCAGTTCGCGCTCGACGGTTACGTGTCCGACGTCATCGGGTACGCCACGCAGCCCCACGCGCCGCTCAGCGGGAGCTTTACGCTGACGAGCCCGTCGATCGCCGTGGACGAGCTCATGGCATTCTCGGGCGCGCCGCCCGCCGCCGCGCCACAAACCCCCGCGGCGGCCACGGCTTCCGGGGTCGTTCTCGTGCCCGATAATCTCGCGTTATCCCTAAAGGCAACGGTAGGAAAAGTCAACTATAACGGCCTCGTCCTGGACAGCGTCCATGGCGCCATCCAGCTGGATAGCGGAAAGCTGACCCTGCGACAGCTCGCCTTCAACATCATCGGCGCCCCCGTCACGATGGACGCCAGCTACGCCAGCCAGTCCCCGACCAAGGCGTCCTTTACGTACCACATCAACGCGCAAGACTTTGACGTCCACCGCGCCTACAAAGAGATCAAGCTCTTCCATGACCTGGCCAGCTCCGCCGCCAAGGCTGAAGGCGTCGTCTCCCTGGACTACCAGCTGAGCGGGAACCTGGACGCCGATATGCACCCCATCATGCCCAGCCTCAAGGGCGGCGGTACATTGTCGATAGCGGACGTAAAGGTGCACGGTCTGAAGATCTTCGGCGCGGTCAGCAAGGCCACCGGCAAGGACAGCGTCAACAACCCGCACCTCAGCAAGGTCACCATGAAATCTTCCATCGCGCGCAATATCATCACCATCGAGCGCACCCGGATGAAGGTGCTCGGCTTCCGCCCGCGTTTCGAGGGCCAGGTCGGCTTCGACGGAAAACTCAACCTCCAGTTCCGGCTGGGGCTGCCCCCCCTGGGTATCCTCGGTATCCCGATGACCATCACCGGAACCGAGGACAACCCACAGGTCCACCTCCGCCGGGAACGGAAGGGTGACGAGCTCCAGGGGACGGACGACGAGCCCTAGCCCCCGCGAACCTTAACATTTTCCTGGGAATCCGCCGAGCAGCAAACGAACCGGCAAATCCGTCTATCGTAAGCAATGCTCACGGTATGAAACACTTTTTACTCTTGTGCTCACTTTATTTGTTGACGCTTAGCGCCTTCGCTCAACAGGACACGGCACGGCGCCATAAAAGGACCCCGGCACTGGAGTTTTCTGTAACTACGGGCGCCTCCATCCCCACGGGAAAGTTCGCGATGAAAACACCCGACGCCTCCGCCGGCCGCTACGCGGGGGTTGGCTGGAGCCCTCCTATCGCGTAGGTCTCGGCGCCGGCTTGTCGCTGAAAGCGAGCTTGCTGGGGGGGATGCAAGTACCCTGGCAAGATATAAACCTGCGGCACAACGGGGACTTCTTTGCCGCGCAAGGTCTATTGGGACTGCACTTCAGTCCGTCGAACCCGCATTGGTTCTTCCAGGCTTCCGGCAGCTTCCTGGCTACCCAAAGCGAAACGTTTGGAACCGAAGACCTCTTTGGCCAGAAAATCCCGACAATTTCCACCCATCCCGTGCATTTGGCGACTGCCAACCTCGGAGTTGGACTACATCTATAAAATCTCAAAAAAACCACATGAACCGTTTGACCTTTTGGACAATCCTCGCCCTTGCTTGTCTCACCGCGTCGCGCGCCGGCGCACAAAACAGCCGTTGGGACGTTTCCCTGTCCGCCGGGGGCGCTTTTCCGGCCGGCACGTTTGTCAACTTCAACGCCTTTTATGCGAAAGGCTACGCCAAAACCGGTTGGGACGCGGACGCGATGGCTACCTACCGGGTATGGAAAAACTGGGGCGTCACCGTGCTGGCCGGTTACCAGGACAATCCGTACGACAGTCGGAATAACGGGGCGCTCGACCTGCCCTCCTTTACGGCCGTGCGCCTGATGGCAGGTCCGTCGTATCGCATTCCTCTGCGTCTGGACAAGGGATGGTCGCTGACCGCCCGGCTCCTGGTGGGCGCCCAGCGGTCCGACCTCGACTTCAGTCACCATGAATCGACCCCGTTCACCTGGGAGCCCGGTCTGGAATTGCAACGCGATCTCGGGAAAAACCTGTACCTGAAGTTGGGCGGCGACTACACCTTCAGTCAGGGTAACAGCGACGTCCGGTTTTCACCAGAGGTGCCCGTGTACAGTATCAACCGTCGGTTAATCGACGCCAACCTGGGAATTGGCATCCGGTTTTAAATCGCCGCTTGTGACTTGACCGATCCCGGGAGCCGCTTCACCGACCTTAACAAATCCGCATACAGAAAGGGCTGGACATTGCCTTAGGGGCGCCGTAGCTTGGTCGTAAGTAAACCTAAATGCTTACACCATGAACCGTTTAACCTTTGGGGCAATGTTTGCGCTTTTAGTCCTGTCGGCCGGGAGCGTCCGCGGGCAGGCCGGGACAGCCGATGCGCGAAATACCCGCTGGGAAGTATCGCTGGCCTCCGGGCTTTCCATTCCCATGGGGCCGTTTGTACACGTACAAGACCCGAATGGGATTACCTCTACCTTTTCCGAGCGCACCGGCTGGAACCTGGACGCCCAAGGCACTTATCGCTTCTGGCATGGCTGGGGCGCGACATTGCTGGCGGGGTACCAGCGAAACCCATACCCGGAAAACAGTCCGGCCAGCTGGTTCCGGCTCATGGCGGGTCCTTCGTACCGGTTGCCTCTCGATACAAAGTGGGCCCTGACCGCGCGGGCGCTCGCGGGTGTAGAACGATACGACCTGAAACCGGGTAACGGCTATCCGGCGCCGTTTACGCTCGAAGGCGGCATAGGCGCGCAGTATGCCCTCGGCAAGCGTTGGTTCCTCCAGGCGACGGCCGACTACAGCCGGGCGACCCGTCGATCGTACACGCAGGAGGTGGTCAATTCGACCGAGATATTTTCTTTTTCCGACAAATATTCCTGGGCATACTACACAGCGGACCTGGGGATAGGCCTGCGGCTCTAGGCCTTCGACTTCTTCCCCCCGTGTTCGAAATCCTTGAACCGGTCGTTGACGTACAGGAGCATATCCTGCTGGGACGCCTTGCGGCAAAAATCGTAGGACGGCCGGTAGCGGTCCATGAAGAGTTCCAGGGAGTCTCCGTCCAGGCCGGTCAGGCGGGTGACAAAAGTGCGGGAGAATTTGTAGTTGATATAGTCGTCCTTTTCCTCCTGGTCGAGGCGTTTCTTTAGCTTCCGGCGCTGGACCGCCTTTTTGTCGAAGTAGGAAAAGGGATGGAAGCGCAAACCGAAGCCGCCGTCGTAGACGTTGTGGTTTTCGATTACCGGCGTAGGCTTGCTTTCGTAGAACATGCTGTAGTCTTCGCGCCGTTGCATGGAGTCCACCTGGTAGGCGTTGAGGTCGCCCAGCCTGATCGTCGTCAGTTGTCTGACGTCCGGGGTCAGGTACACCTCGTACCGGTCGGCGAGTATCATCGCATCGACCCGCACGGTGTCGGGCCGGTAACCGGTGTAGGAAAAGATCACGGTATCGCCGGGGCGGACGGAAACCCGGTAGTTGCCGCCCATATCGCTTTGGTCGAAGTGGTTCCCGCTGATGTCATGCACCGTGACGGCGCCGAGCACCTCGTGGGTGTTCTTGCGGAGGACCTTGCCGAAAAGCAGCTGCGGACCCTGTGCGTGAGCGGCGGGCGCAATCAACGGCCCGACGGCCAGCGACACCGCTATAAGATAAGCACAAACGTACCACCGATAATAAGCGCCGCGCCCACGGCCGTTTTCCAGTTGATGGCCTCGTGCAGGAAAATGACCGAGAGCACGATCGCTATCGCGACGCTGAGCTTGTCCACCGGCGCCACCTGTGAAACCTTCCCCAGCTGCAGCGCGCGGAAATAGAATATCCAGGACAGACCGGTAGCGCAGCCGGACAGGATGAGAAATATCCAGTTTTCCCGGGTGAGTGAAGCGGTTTCCCGCCCAATTCCCTTGTAAACGACGATACCCCATGCGATAAAAAGAATTACGATGGTGCGGATGGCCGTCGCGAGATCCGAGTCGATCCCTTTGACGCCCATCTTCGCAAACAGCGCCGTAAGGGCTGCGAAAAAAGCGGATAACAACGCGTATAGCCACCACATATCCTAAACGCGGCGTCGAGACCCGCCGCTGGTTTTATTCGCCCCAAATTTCGCCTTCCCCGTTCAACCACTTGTGGACGGAGTCCGTCGTCACCGACTTGGGCCGCTCGAGCGGGAAGTTCAGCGCCCTGTCCCAGCAAAGGCTGGCAAGCACGCCCAGCGCACGGCTCACGCCGAAGAGCACGGTATAGAATTCGTATTCCACCAGGCCGTAATGTACCAGCAGGGCGCCGCTATGGGCGTCGACGTTTGGCCAGGGGTTCTTGACCTTACCCAGCTCCTTGAGGATGCCGGGTACCGTATCGTATATGTTCCAGACCGTGTTGACAAGGTGGTCGTCCGGCATATGCTTTTTGGCGAACTCCATCTGCGCGGTAAAACGGGGGTCGGTTTTGCGGAGCACCGCGTGACCATAGCCCGGGACTACCTTTCCTTCATTCAGGGTTTTGCGCACATAGGCATCGATCTGCTCCTTGGAGGGCAGGTCCACGCCCAGCTCGCTACGCATATCCATGATCCATTTGATCACTTCCTGGTTGGCCAGGCCGTGGAGGGGACCGGCCAGGCCATTCATCCCGGCGGCAAAGCTCAGGTAGGGATCGCTCAGGGCGGAACCCACCAGGTGGACGGTATGCGCGGAGACGTTCCCGCCTTCGTGATCGGCGTGGATCGTCATGTACAGCCGCATCAGCTCCTTGAAGCCCTCGTCTTCGTAACCGAGCATATGCGCCAGGTTACCCGCCCAGTCCAGGAGGCCGTTGGGTTCGATGTGGTTTCCATTCTTGTATTTGCGGCGGTAAATGTATGCGGCGATCCGGGGCAGGCGGGCGATCAGGTCCATCGAGTCGTCCAGCACGTATTCCCAGTAGTCCTTTTTATTGATGCCCTTGGCATAGGCCTTGGCGAAATTGCTTTCGGTCTGGAGCGCCATAATCCCCGCGACGAACTGCGTCATAGGGTGCGACGTGACGGGCAGGGCGTCGATGGTGGCGAAGACGTGCGTCGGTACGTGGGACCGGCGGGCCCAGGCATTGCTGACGATCGTCACGTCCTCATCCGTCGGCAATTCACCGATCAGCATCAAATGAAACAGCCCCTCCGGCAGGGGCTCTTTTCCCCCGGGGGCGTGGGGGAGCTTTTGTTGCAGCTCCGGGATGGAATATCCACGGAACCGAATCCCTTCGTTGGGGTCCAGGAGGGAGGTTTCGCTGACCAAACCGGTCATCCCCCGCATCCCCTGGTATATCTGGGCCAGGGTCACTTCTCCGATCTTTTTACCGCCGTGCTCCTTGATCAATTCCTTGGTGTCCGCGTTCGCCTTCTCTGCTACTTCCTTGAACCTTTCTTTGACTGTGGCCATGTATAATCTGTTTTAAGAGGTTTTTGGATGGCTAAAGTTACGCTATTTGGGGGCTCGCCTGTACAAGTACCACGCAACAATAGCAAAAAAGAAATTGGGTATCCACGCCGCCCAGAATGGCGGCAGGTTGCCCTTTGTGGAAAAAACCGTCGAAAACTGGTTGCTAATGATATATACCGCGCTGATCAATATCCCCAGGGCCAGGTGCACCCCGCTGCCGCCCCGGATCTTCCGGCTGGCGATTACGGCCCCGATCATGGTCAGCAGGAAAACCGCGACCGGCGTCGCGTCCCTGCGGTAGCGCTCCACTTCGAGGGTGTTGACGCCTTCGGCGCCCCTCAGCTTCTCGCGCTTGATATACACGTCCAGCTCGGGCGTGGTCAGCTTGTCCTGTATATAAAAGTCGTTGTTCAACTCCGAGGGCGTGACGTTCAGGTTCACCTTCCGCTGTCCCTCCATCACCACCGTCTCCCGCAGTCCGTCGATCTTCCGCTCGACGAGGTTATCCAGCCGCCACTTTTTGACGGACGTATCCCAGGATATGGCTTCGGCCCTCAGGTTGTACGTGAGCTTGTTCGAATCCCCGAGACGGTACATGAAGAATTGGGAACCCGTTTTGCGGAGCGTATCGTAGTACGCCATCCCCGCGTAGGTCTGTGGGTCTATCCGGAAGTGGATCCGGTTCAGCTGGGCCTGTGACGGGTTGTACGGGTCGTTGTCCACGTATTTTGCCTGGAAGTCCGTCCGGATCTGGTTGGCCTTTGGCACGACGATCCGGTCCGCCCACCACAACAATAACCCCAGGAAAACGCCCCCGACCACGAAGGCCCGCAGGTAGCGCCGAAAGCTGACCCCCGCGCTCAGGATCGCGATCACCTCCGTTCGCGCCGCCATCTTCGAGGCGAAGAAGATCACCGCCAGGAACACGAACAGCGGGAACAGGAATGCGATGATATAGGGTACGAACCCTATATAATACTGCATGATGATCTGCCGTAAGTTCAAACCGGACTTCACAAAGTCGTCCGTCTTTTCGCTGATGTCCACGACGACGCTGATGAGCGTGAACAGCAGGATGGCAAAGAAGAACGTGCTGAGGAATTTCCTCAAGATATACCAGTCGAGTTTCTTCATCCGCTGTCAAAATTAGGGCATTCCGCCCGGTTTCACAGGCGCTGCTTCAGCGTGGGGATGAGCGCCTCCTTCCACGGGCCGAAGTCACCGGCTATGATGTGCGCGCGGGCTTCGCGGACGAGGTGTAAATAAAAAGTTAAGTTTTGCAAAGACGCGAGCGTCAAACCGAGGATTTCATTGGCGACGAAGAGATGCCTGAGGTAGGCCTTGGAATAACCGGCCAGGGCAGACGAGGCCAACCCGGGGTCCACGGGGGAGAAGTCGGTCGCCCATTTCTTGTTCCGGATGTTGATGATACCGGCGGTCGTGAAGAGCATGCCGTTGCGGCCATTGCGGGTGGGCATGACGCAGTCGAACATGTCGATGCCGAGGGCGATGCACTCGAGGATATTCCAGGGGGTACCGACGCCCATGAGGTAACGGGGGCGGTCGTCGGGGAGGATGGAGCAACAGAGGGCGCACATCTCGTACATCGTTTCTTCGGGCTCGCCTACGCTAAGGCCGCCGATGGCGTTGCCGGCGGCGCCCCGGGAGGCGATGTACTCGCTGGAGGCCTGCCGGAGGTCGGCGAAGGCGCCGCCCTGGACGATGGGGAAGAGGTTTTGCGTGTAGCCGTAGGCATCGGAAGTCTCCGCCAGGCGGCGGATACAGCGGTCCAGCCAGCGGTGGGTCAGGTCCATGGACTGGCGGACATACCGGTATTCGGCGGGATAGGGCGGGCACTCATCGAAAGCCATGATGATGTCGGCGCCGATGCGGCGCTGGGTGTCCATGACGTTCTCGGGGGTGAACAGGTGGCGGCTGCCGTCGATGTGGCTTTGAAACACTACCCCTTCCTCGGTGATCTTCCGGTTTTCCGCCAGGGAAAAAACCTGGTATCCGCCACTGTCGGTAAGTATGGGCCGGTCCCAGCCGTTGAAGCGGTGCAGGCCGCCCGCCTGGGAAAGCACGTCCGTCCCCGGCCGCAGGTATAAATGGTAGGTATTGCCAAGGATGATCTGCGCCCGGACGTCTTCGCGCAGTTGCTGCTGGGTAACGGCCTTTACGCTGCCTACCGTGCCCACGGGCATAAATATGGGGGTCTCGATGACCCCGTGGTCCGTTGTAATCCTGCCCGCCCGGGCTGCCGTCGTCCGATCCGTCCCTTCATGAATGAATGTCAACTCCATATATGTAAAGTTCTGTATTTTTGTACAGTTATGCATCCAATAATCCCCCTCTGTGCCTTTTACCTCTTTTGCTTCATCGCTGCCGTACAGGTTTTCTATTATCTTTTTTTCTTTACCAGACTGGCGTTTTACAAGCAACAACCCGCGGCCCCTGCCGTCAATCCCGATCCCGTCTCCGTCATCATCTGCGCCCGGGATGAGTCCAAAAACCTTACTGAACGGCTGCCCTCCGTTCTGCGGCAGGACTACCCCGCCGCCCACGAGATACTCGTCATCAACGACAATTCCTTTGACGATACGAAGTTCGTCCTGGACCGGTTCACCAGCGAATATCCGCGGCTCAAACCGGTGGAGCTGGTGCAGGAGGCCAAGCTCATCGTCGGCAAAAAATTCCCCTTGTCCGTCGGGATCAAGACGGCCAAATACGACACCCTGGTCCTGACCGACGCCGACTGCACGCCCGCGACCCCGGAATGGATCAGGAGCGTGCAAAGCGCCTACCAGCCGGGGACCGAAGTCGTGCTGGGCTATGGCCCCTACGAAAAGAAACCCGGGGTCCTCAACCGGATCATCCGTTTCGAAACCTTTCATACGGCCCTGCAATATTTTTCTTATGCGTGCGCGGGTATGCCTTATATGGGGGTCGGCCGCAACCTGTCCTACAAAAAGGACCTGTTCTTCCGGAACAAGGGTTTTGCCGGTCACAACCAGATCCCGAGCGGGGACGACGACCTCTTTATCAACGCCGTCGCCAACGCACGGAACACCCGGATCACGCTGGACGCGTCCAGCTTCGTCTATTCGCCGCCGAAAGCCACGTGGGGAGAATGGATGCGTCAGAAGCAACGCCACTATACGACCAGCAAGTATTACAAACCCATACACAAATTCCTGCTGGGTTTATACACCGGCTCCCATTTCCTCCTGTATCCCCTGCTGGCGCTCAACATCCTGATAACGCCCGAGCCCTTGTCCTGGTACGTCTGGGGCGCCTTCGGTCTCCGGTTCGTGGTCCAGGCCGTCGTTTACTACGGGAGCATGCGAAAGCTCATGGAAAAAGATTTGTTTTGGTGGTTCCCTTTGCTCGACCTTTGGCAATTCATGTATTACATCATTTTTGCCCCCGCATTATGGAAACGCCCGGCCGCCAGGTGGAAATAATACAAAGCTATTTCGGTGACTTCACGCCCCGCCAAACGGAACAATGGGCGGCGCTGGACGCGGTCTACCGGGAGTGGAACGAAAAGATCAACGTGATCTCCCGCAAGGACATCGACAGCCTCTACGAGCGTCACGTCCTGCACTCCCTGGCTATCGCCACCGAATTCGACTTCCCTGCCGGCGCCCAGGTCGTCGACATCGGCACCGGCGGCGGTTTTCCCGGCATCCCCCTGGCGATCTTCTTCCCCGGCGCCACGTTTCACCTGATCGACAGCATCGGCAAAAAGATCCGCGTCGTAAACGAAGCCGTCGAAGCGCTGGGGCTCACGAATGTCAAAACCTACCACGCCCGCGCCGAAACCCTCCCCAAGAACGTTTTCGACTTCGTCGTCAGCCGCGCCGTCGCGCCCCTGGCCGACCTTTGGGCCTGGTCCAGGCCGCTGCTGCGCAACAACCACCTCCCCGGCGCCCCCCACAAGAACGGCCTGGTCTGTCTAAAGGGTGGAGACCTGACCACTGAGATTGCTGCAAGTGGTTTACGCCCACACATTTGGGAACTCGAACAACTCTTTAAGGAATCCTGGTTCCACGAAAAGTTCATGGTTTACGTCCCGCGCTAAAATCCGCGGGGGCATGACGCCGCTATGTCCGGACATACCCACTTTGCGGTATTGCGATTCCCCGTAAAAATCCGCAGCTTTGCCCCATGATGCCGATCCGTGTTTGTATTGTTGAAGACAACCGGGATATCCGGCAGGCTCTCGAGCAGATCCTGCAGCTATCTTCCGGATTGGAGTGGGCAGGGTCATACAGCTCGGGTGAGGATGCACTGGTGGGCATTCCGCTGACCGCCCCGCAGGTCGTACTAATGGACATCCACCTGGGTGGCGTGGACGGCATCGAGTGCGTGCGCGTCCTGAAACGGAGACATCCGGAAATCCTGTTTATGATGTGTACCGTTTATGAGGACGACGCCAAGATTTTTGAAGCCCTGAGGGCGGGCGCCAGCGGCTATGTGTTAAAGAAAACCACACCCGACAAGCTCCTGGAAGCCATCCGGGAACTACACCAGGGCGGTTCGCCCATGAGCAGCCAGATCGCCCGTAAGGTCGTAAGGGCCTTCCAGGACCAGAACAAGGTCGGCGCCATCACCGAAGAAAGCGACCGCCTCGATTCCCTTTCCAAACGGGAAATGGAAATCCTCGAGATGCTCGCCAAGGGTATGATATATAAGGAAATTTCCGTGTCGTTATTTATCAGCCCCGAAACCGTTCGCAAACACGTATATCACATATACGAGAAGCTCCACGTAAACAATCGTGTCGAGGCTATCAACAAGTTTTTTGGCCGTTAGGCCTTGCTTAAACTACGGACAATGGCCCCTCCTTAGATAAATTCTAATGGAGGGGTTTCTTTTTTTCCTAATATCTTACACATTGCATTTAATAATATGCATGATCCATATCATACATATAACCCATTTTTAGTAAAATTGCATAAGGATAATATATACTAAAATAATTTAATTGCTTTGTTATGGAAACCTCCCTTTTTAAGCGGTTCGCGCCGTTTGCCGTGCTGGTCATCGTCTGTGTAGCGGGCCTTTTTGCTCCTACCCTGTCCAACTTTAAAGGGTCGTCTGTCTATAACGGGGCGGATATTACGTGGGTTCTTGTAGCCACAGCACTGGTCTTTTTGATGACCCCCGGGCTGGCCTTTTTCTACGGAGGCATGGTCAACCGGCGGAACGTGCTGTCCACCATGATCAAGAGTTTTATTGCAACGGGTATCATCAGCGTGATCTGGGTGGCAGTCGGCTTTAGCCTGGCCTTTGGCAAAAGCATCGGCGGTTTTATCGGGAACCCATTCACCTACCCCTTTTTCTCCGGGGTTAATTCCGGCGCGCCCTGGGTAGCCGCGGGTACCATCCCCCTGATGCTGTTCGCGTTATTTCAGCTCAAGTTCGCCATCATCACCCCCGCCCTGGTCGTGGGCGCCGTCGCCGAACGCATCCGTTTTAATGCCTATATCTTATTTACCGCCTTGTTCAGTCTCCTGGTCTACGCACCCATCGCGCACTGGACCTGGCACCCGGATGGCTTCCTGTACAAAATGGGCGTGCTGGACTTTGCCGGCGGGACCGTGGTACACATCTCCGCCGGTTGCGCCGCGCTCGCGGGCGCCCTGGTCTTAAAACCCCGGCAGTCCGAGTCGACCCATCCCGCCAATATTCCTTACGTCATCCTCGGTACGGGTTTGCTGTGGTTTGGCTGGTTTGGCTTCAATGCCGGTTCCGCCCTGGCGGCGGGCGACCTGGCGGTTGGCGCCTTTGCCGCCACCAATACCGCGGCAGCGGCCGCCGGTGTGGCCTGGGTGCTCTTCGACGTGGTCCGCGGTAAAAAGCCCTCCGCCCTGGGTTTCTGTATAGGCGCGGTTGTCGGGCTGGTGGCCATTACCCCCGCCGCCGGTTATGTGGGCGTCCCCCAAAGCCTGATGATCGGTCTGGTGGCGGCGCTGGTCTCCAACATCGCCGCCCACTGGAAGTCCAAGACGGGCGTGGACGATACGCTGGATGTTTTCCCCTGTCATGGCTTGGGTGGCATGGTCGGGATGATCCTGACGGGCGTCTTTGCCAGCAAGGTCCTCAACCCCGGCGGCGCCAACGGTCTTTGGTACGGCGATACGACCTTATTCCTCTCCCAGCTCAAGGGCCTGGGTATCGTGGTAGGATACAGCTTCTCGGTGTCCTATGGCATCTTCAAGCTGATCAATGTCCTCTCCCCGCTCCGCGTTACCAAGCAGGAAGAAATGGTGGGACTGGACGAGTCCCAGCACGGCGAGAAATATGTTCAGGGAACCCTGCTGGTGGACTCCAACGGGACTTTTGCCGAGAAAACCATGAACGATTCGTTCTCCATCAACCACTGATAGTCCGGTAGACGGGCGTTTATCAGTTGCGTATAGTAATTACCGGGGTCCAGGCCCCGGTAATTATTTTTATTGAGGAGGATGACCGCCGGCGGATGCCGGGTAAAATCGGTGTCGAGGATATACCGGTAGGTGGCCGAATAACCCGTATTCTCCAATAAGGGCAACAGGAAACGCGTGTTACACAAGCGGTCGGACAGCACATACACATATTGGTTTCCAAACCCCGCCAGGTCGATGGTTTGCGTGGGTGCCGTGGTGGCGCGGATCTGTTGGGCGACCACCCGCATGTCGCGATATATGGCCCGGTTACCCGGGATCGCCCCCACGGCGCCAAAGATTGCCCAGGCCAGCATACCCAGGAGCGCCAACCGGCCGGCTATATATCGTTCGACCAGGTCGCCCAATACGACCGTGACTGGTATGAGCAACAGGATAAAATAGTGTGCATACGTCTTACCCGAAAGGTATACCAGCGGATAGGCCAGCAGGTAAATAGCGGCGCAGGCCGCCAGGAGCTTTGACACCGCTCCGCCGCGCAGACGCCGTACGATCAATACCAGCATCCAGGCATCCAGCAGCAGTTGCAAGGACAGCCCGCGGTAAGACAGGAAACTGTTCTCCCGCAGCTGTACGCGGATCCACCGCCACGGTCCCGGGCGCTGGGCGTGTTCGGAGTTATAGAGGAAAACCTGGTCGATAAAGTCGCGTTCCAGACCCAGGGTGTGCAGCAGCAGCCACGTGAGCCCCAGGCCGGCGACCAATATGCCCGCATAACGCGCCAGCCGTAACGGCGCACCCCACACATCCAGGACGACGATCCCCGCGATCACCACCGCCCCGTTCTGCTTTAACAGACTCGCCAGCAGCAGCGCGGCCGCGCCGATCCAGACCCGGTGACGGCTCTTCCGCGCATAGGCGCGGGCGTACCAGAGCGTCAAGGGCAGCACGAAGGTTTCGGTCAGGAAGCCCTGGTCCCAGCAGAGCAGGTAAAGCACCAGGAAGAGCATTACGTACCACAGCGGCCGCCGCAACGACAAGGCGCGCACCGCATCGAAGAGCAGCCAGCAGTCGAGGATAAGGACACCCAATTCCAGGACCCGCTCCCCCAGGAAGGGGTTGTCGCGAAACGCGAAGCCCGCCAGGCCTATGACATAGATCAGGAAGGGCTTGTTGTTCCAAAGATGGGTATAGGGCAACAACCCCTTGGTGAGCAGATAAGACCCATACAGATGTAACCCGGCGTCCACGCCCGGTGCGGGCAGGGCCAGGTGGATAAAAACGACGAAAGCGGATACCCCGGCCAGTAACCAGGGTATCCAGGATGGGTTTTTTATTGCCACTTCAACTCCAGTACATTGTTCCTACGGTCAACGTCTGCCATCCGTTGCGTGGGATCAATTTCTGCCCGGGTTATTTCCCGGAGGCGGTGCGCGGTCTGGACCGTGTAGGTCGGATTTGTCCACGGCCAGGGGTCGAAGGTCGTGCGGACGCCTTCGCCCGGTTCCGGGGGTTTGGACCCGAACATCATGTCCAGCGGCATATACAGCGTTTCGGTCGTGCCGTCCTGGAAGGTCAGCTGCAGGTCGACCGGCATGGGCATCTGCCCGACGCGCTTCAACCGGATGTTGGTCTTGCCGTTGTCTTCCCAAAGGCTGTCGATGCCATAGTCGATCGTCTTGGTCGTGGATAACCAGTATTCCTTGTACCAGTCGAGCTTCACATGACTAACGTTCTCGGCTACCCGAACGAAGTCGCCCGCGTTGGGGTGCTTGAAACGCCATAGCCGGTAGTATTCGTGCAGCGTCCGGTCCCGGAGGGAATCGCCGATGATATAGCCGAGCTGGCAGAGGAACATGGCGCCCTTGGAATAGGACGAAACGCTGTAGGCGTAGTTGGTGTTGTAGTGATCCGCGTGGGTAGTCAGCGGCTCGGCGTACTGGCTCTTGGTGAGCTGGAAATACGACCGATACGAGGCCGACTGGTTCACGGGCAGGCTTGTTGGCGCGTCCTTGCTGGTCTGCGCCCTGTACCATCCCGTCACCTCCCCCTCGGCGTAGGTCGTAAAACCTTCGTCCATCCAGGGATACATCCCCTCATTAGTGGCAAGCATGCCCTGGTACCAGCTGTGCATCCATTCGTGGAAGGCGCCGCCCAGCGAGGGTCCCACGAGCAGAGTGCTCATGGGGTATTCCATACCTCCGTCGCCGCCCTGGATAAAGGAATATTGCTTCCAGGGATAGGGACCGAAACGCTTTTCGATATACGGCAGCACCTGCACCGCCGCGTCGGCCACCAGGGTCCAGCGGCGATCGTTCTCGTCGATGTACTTCTGGGGGTTCATTTCGTATTTGGCCCTGGTCGAGTCCGGGAGGTTGTTAAAGGCCTTTGTCAGCAGGTCCACATTCTTTTTATAGAGGACGTTGATCGTCCGGCCACCCGACACTTTCCGCACCAGGTGGACGTAATCCGGGTCGGCGGCCCACATAAAGTCATGCACCTCCGGCGCGTGGAATCTCCAGGTCAGGTTGGGACCGTCGGGCCGCACCGCCTTTGTCCCCGGGGCTTCGTAGCCATAGCCTATCTGTTGCGCGTTTTCGAGATACCCCGTTCCGCCCAGCACATAATGCCGGTCGATGGTGATGTCCACGTCGTAGTCGCCCCATACCCCATAGAATTCGCGCGCGATATAGAGCGTGGGGTGCCAGCCTTCGTAGTCGTATTCACACATCTTGGGGTACCACTGGCTCATGGAATAGCGAACGCCATCAACGTTGTCGCGCCCGCTACGACGTATTTGCATTGGAACCTGGGCCTCGAAGGACATATTGAAAATGGCCTTGGCATGCGGTAGGATCGGCTTGTCCAGGGTCACGACCAGAATCGTCCCCTGCACCTTATAGGATTGGGGCCGGTCGTTCATCGAAAGGCTGAGGACCTTCTGGTAGCCGATCTCCTCATCGGTCAGGTGCTCGATCCTGTCGCGCACCCGGCTGTCCCAGTCGCGGATGGGGTTGCCCTTCCTGTCCTCGCCAAGCACGATCTTACCCAATTCCCGGCTCCGGACGTCCATTTCGCTTCCAGGCTGGAAGGCGTTCCAGTAGAGGTGGTAAAACACCTGGGTAAGCGTATCGGGCGAGTTATTGGTATACTCCAGCAACTGCTTGCCCGTAAAACGGTTGGTGGTCACATCCATGTTGACGTGCATGGTATATTTCACCCGTTGTTGCCAACGGTCGGGTTGGCCCAGCACGACAACGGAAGAACCCAGCAGGAAGAGCAAGCAACAAAGACCCAATTTGTTCATGACGAGGATTTAAGGGGACAATGGGTGCGAAAATAAAAAAAATAGGGCCTCACGGCCCCAAATTTCCTTGAACGGCCGCAGTCCGCGGCGACGCCTTCCGGCGCTTACTTCGTGGCCGGCGGCCCGTCCGTCATTTTACCGCTCTCATTAAAGTAGAGGTATTTCCGCTGGATGCCCCCCTTTTTGACGAGGATACGGTACCACATCTTGTTACCCGGGGAATACATCACCTTGTACTCCTCCGCCTTCCAGGTATCGGTGTAGATACTTTTGTCATATCCGTCCTTTACCTGGGCGGGAAGCTGGTCGGCGTTGATGGTGCGTTCCGACCCCTTCCAGGCGCCGGTCTTGTCGTATTTGGCCAGGTACCCGCCGCTGTCGAGCTTGAAGTCTACCTGGAAATAGGATAGTTTGTCGGTCCAGGAGGCGCCGTTTGCGTTGGGGTATTGTTTCCGGAAGGCGTCGGTCACCTCTCCGGGGATCTTCCTGAACTGGGCTTTAGCCTGACCCAGCATAAAAGCCGGGCAAATCAACAACAAGGCTATGAATTTTTGCATACGATAGTACATTATGTGTCCGTTTAAACAATTGTCGCGCCAAGTCGGCTGGTTGCCCTTATGAACGCCGGTGAATTAACATTATTGTTTTCCGCCCACGACAACGACGATCTCGCCCTTAACGCCCTTCTCTTTAAAATAGGCCGCGACTTCGGCCAGCGTGCCCCGTTTATTCTCTTCGAACATCTTGGTCAATTCGCGGCTGACGCAGCACGGGCGCTCCTGGCCAAAGTATGTCGCCAGCTCCTCCAGCGTCTTGACGAGCCGGAGCGGGGATTCGTAAAAAACGATCGTCCGTTCTTCCTCCGCCAGCTGTGTCAGCATGGTATGCCGTCCCTTTTTGGGCGGCAGAAAACCTTCGAAGGCAAACCGGTGCATCGGCAGCCCGCTGTCGACCAGGGCGGGGACGAAGGCCGTGGCCCCCGGCAGGCACTCCACCCGTACTTCCGCGCGGATGCATTCCCGCACCAGCAGGAAAGCGGGGTCCGACACGCCCGGGGTGCCGGCGTCAGTGAGCAGGGCCATGATTTTGCCGGCTTTCAATTGGTCGACCAGGTGATGGACGACCTTGTGCTCGTTGTGCTGGTGATAGGGGGTGACGGGCTTGGTGATCTGGTAGTGCTGTAGCAGCCGTGATGATGTCCGCGTGTCTTCCGCCAGCAGCAGGTCCGCCTGCCGGAGCACCTCCACCGCCCGATAGGTCATGTCCTGGAGGTTCCCGATGGGAGATGGGACGAGGTACAACACTATATCTTATTGTCCTATCAACCCGATCTCGTAAAACTCCATCACGGGGTTTGCGAGTAATTTTTTACAAGCCTGTTCCGCCTGGTCCCGGGCTTCCTTTTCGGAGGCCGCGTCCAGCTGCAAGGTAATATGTTTGCCGATGCGCACGTCCAGCACCTGTGACAACCCGAGGTTCTGCAGCCCGCCCAGCACCGCTTTGCCCTGGGGGTCCAGGAGCTCTTTCAGCGGCATTACCTTGATTTGGATGTTATAGATCATTCCGAGATTTTTTGCGCCCCAAAGTTAAGCGTTTTGGTGCTCGTTTTGGCGCTTCCCTACTACAAGCGATAAAATCACATAGACCGCGAACACCACCGGCACCGCCACCCATTGGATAAAAATGGCCGCCAGTACGGCTAGCGCGGCCAGCAGCCACTTGGTCCAGTTGTCCTTGAAGGCGAGCGTCCGGAACTTCAGGCTCAGCATCGGGATATCCGAAATCATGAGCCCGCTCAGGATCAGGGTGAGCGCGTAGAGCACCCATTTATTCACGACGATCGGGGCGAGCCCGAACTGGTCGAAGTGTTGGATCAGCGGGAGCGCCGCCACCAGCAAAGCGGCCGGGGGCGTAGGTACGCCGAGGAAGCCATAGGTCTGGCGGGCATCGACGTTGAACTTCCCCAGGCGGTACGCCGCGGCGCACGGGAAGAGGAGGATGGGAGCAAAGGCCCACAGGGACGTATCGAACGCCGACGCCTCCCGGAGATAGCTCATGCGCAGCAACTGGTATAGGATCGCGCCGGGGGCTACGCCAAAACTGACCACGTCCGCCAGCGAATCCAGCTGTTTGCCCATGGGGGAATCCACCCTGAGCAACCGGGCGACAAACCCGTCGAGGAAGTCGACGAGCGCCGCGCACCCGATAAACACCGAGCCCCACACGATGCGCTCCGGCAGGGTGATGTGGAGGAAGCTGTCGGTGTCCAGGACGGCGATGTTTTCCCCCGGTTGCAGGATACATACGATGGCCACGCAGCCAAAGGCCAGGTTCAATAAGGTAACGATATTCGGGATCTGTTTCATGCGTCAAGTTTGCTTCTGGAGGCGCGCCTGTGGCGCGTCTTGTGGCACCGCGGCGCGTCTATGCCATGAGGGCCTCTATTTCTTCGACGGTGATCGGGATGCGCTTCATCAAGTCGACGTTCCCGTCCTTCGTCAACCACACATTATTCTCGATACGCACCCCCATGTGCTCCTCCTCTATATAAATACCGGGCTCCACGGTCAGGAGCATCCCCTCCTCGAGCGGCCCGGTCTTGGTACCCAGGTCGTGCACGTCCACACCCAGGTGATGGGATATGCCGTGGTACAGGTACTTCCGGTAGGCCCGGTTGTCTTTGTCCTCGTTTTTCACGTCCCCTTCCGTCAGCAGGCCCAGCTTCAAAAACACCCTGGTCGCTTCGTCCCCCACCTGGCTGGTGTAGTCCACCAGGGTGATCCCCGGTTTGAGGATCGACTTGCAAAACATATGGAGGTGCAGACAACCGTTGTAGACTTCCTTCTGGCGCGGCGTAAACTTGCCGTTGACCGGCACGGTCCGCGTCAGGTCCGCGTTGAAGCCCCCATATTCCGCGCCGAAGTCCATCAGGATCAGTTCCCCGTCCCTGCATTCCTGGTTGTTGAATACATAGTGCAGCGTGCGGGCCCTGTCCCCGGAGGCAATGATACTACTATATGCCGGACCGGAGGCCCTGGAACGTAAAAATTCGTGCAGGATTTCGGCCTCGATCTCGTACTCCATGACGCCCGGGCGTATAAACCCAAGCAACCGCCGGAAGGCCTGGTCGGTTATATCGATCGCTTTTTGCACCACCTCGATTTCCTGGGGTGTCTTGACCGCCCGAAGATCGCGCAGGATCCTGGCCGACCGCATAAAGTTGTGGAGGGGATACTGCTGCCGCATCGTTTCGATGAAGCGATACTCCCGGGTGGCGATTGGGCTCGATTTCCTGTCGTTTTCGTTGGAATCGAGGTATATGTTGTCGGCCAGGTGTGTCCAGGTCTGGAGCAGGGGGTCGAGCGTATCCAGCCAGACGATGGTGTCGATACCCGAGATAGCGGTAGCCTCATCCCGGCGAAGGCGGTGGCCATCCCATTTTTCCTTGAGCTCGTTCGGACGGACCAGGACCAGGACTTCCCGGTATTTGGGGTCCGGATTGTCGGGGAAAAGAATGAGCAGGGTGTCCTCCTGGACGATACCGGTCAACCAGTAAAGGTCACTGTTCTGCTTGAAGGGAAGTAACGCGTCGCCGTTGGAGGGCCATTCGTCATTGCTTACAAAAACGGCGATGGAGGAAGGCTTCATGTCTTTGACAAAACGCTCCCGGTTCAGCCGGAAAAGCTGGGGGTCCAACGGTAAGTACTTCATAAGGCACCAAAAATAAAGATTTAACGGGCGTTCAACAAAGCACGCCCTACACTAACGATCGTTCATATTCTGGGAGATTTTTTAAAAATCGTAAAAAAACAATCGTTTGTTTTCAAAAAATCTTAAAACAGCCCAAATTTCGACCATTCTTTTTGAAAATTTTTAATCGCTAGTTTTGTCGTTCACCCCTAAACGAAGCGAGCGAATATATGGCTATCTCCACTTTAACGATTTCCCCGGCCCGCGCCCGGCAGATGGGGCTGTTGCACGCCCACCGCGTACACTACCAATTGTCTCCGGATGAACTGGTAGAAGCCACCCTGCTCCGCGGGGAAGGGAAGGTGGGGAGCACCGGGGCGCTCCTGATCGACACCGGCGCCTTCACCGGGCGGTCGCCCAGGGACAAGTTTATCGTCCGGGACGCCCTGACGGAAAAAAACGTCCACTGGAACGACTTCAACCAACCGACTACCCAAGCCATATTCGACGGTCTGTACGATAAGGTGATGCGCTATCTGAACGAGCGCGATGTGTGGGTCAGGGACGCCTACGCCTGCGCCGACCCCGACTACCGCCTTAACATCCGTGTTATCACCGAACAACCTTCCGCCAGTCTTTTCTGCTACAATATGTTCGGCCGGCCGGGGGTGGCGGAGCTGGATGCCTTCGAGCCCGACTGGCATATCCTGCACGCGCCTCATTTTACCGCCGACCCCGCAAAAGACGGAACCCGCCAGGGGAATTTCGCCCTGATCAGCTTTAACCGGCGCTGCATCCTCATAGGCGGCACCGCCTATACGGGGGAGATCAAAAAGGGTGTTTTCACCATCCTCAATTATCTCCTCCCTGTCGAGCGGAACGTGCTGTCCATGCACTGTAGCGCCAATGTGGGCGAGTCCGGGGATACGGCTATTTTCTTCGGGCTCAGCGGCACCGGCAAGACGACCCTTTCCACCGATCCCGCCCGCCGGCTGATTGGGGACGACGAGCACGGCTGGACCGACCGTTCGATATTTAACTTCGAGGGGGGCTGTTACGCCAAATGCATCGATCTGAGCGAATCGAAGGAACCCGACATCTACCACGCGATCCGGGACGGCGCCCTGGTCGAAAACACGGTTTGCCATCCCGGCACCCGCGAGATCAACTTCGCCGACAAATCCATTACCGAAAATACCCGGGTCTCCTACCCCCTGCAATACATCGAAAATACCTTCGAGGGCTCCAGCGCAACCGAGCCCCGGCACATATTCTTCCTGACCTGCGATGCCTTTGGGGTGCTGCCGCCCATCTCGCGTTTGAGCCCAGGGCAAGCCATGTACCACTTCATCAGCGGCTATACCGCTAAGATCGCCGGTACCGAAACCGGGATCACCGAACCAAAAACGACATTCAGCGCCTGTTTTGGCGCGCCCTTCCTCCCGCTCCACCCGGCCCGTTACGCGGCCATGCTCGGCGAACGCCTCAAACGCACGCGCGCACGCGTATGGCTGGTCAACACCGGCTGGACCGGCGGCGCCTACGGCACGGGCGAACGCATGCCCCTGCACTTTACCCGCGCCATGATCAAGGCCGCGCTCTCCGGCGCGCTCGACACCGTGGAGTATAACGCCCACCCGCTCTTTGGCATGGACGTCCCTCAAAAGTGTCCGGGCGTCCCCAACGCATTATTGAATCCGCGCGATACCTGGAAGTCCGTGGCGGCCTATGACGAACAAGCGACGCGCCTGGCGGCGCTCTTTATTGCCAACTTCGGGAAATACGCCGACGGCGTAACCCCGGAAATCCGCGCGGCGGGGCCGCAGCTGTGAGCCTTCGCAGACATGGAAAATCTAAAATAACCCAAACAGCATCGCGTCGATCTTCCCGATGATGTCCCCCAGGTGCTCCTCATTCTCGGGGAATTTGTTGTCGTCTATATTGATGACAAGTAGCGGCCCTTCCTTATAGGAGTCGATCCATTTGTTGTAGTATTCGTTGAGGCGCTTGAGGTAGTCGAGGCGGATGTTCTCCTCGTATTCCCTGCCGCGCTTCTGGATCTGGGCGACGAGCGTGGGGACGGAAGCCTTCAGGTAGATGAGCAGGTCGGGCGCGCCCACCATGCTCTTGAGGGTCTCGAAAAAGGTCTGGTAGTTTTGGAAGTCGCGCTGGTCCATCAGCCCCATCTCGTGGAGGTTGGGCGCGAAGATGTAGGCGTCCTCGTAGATCGTGCGGTCCTGGATGACGGTCTCGGAACCGCGCTGGATGTCGAGGAGCTGGTTGAGGCGGCCGTTCAGGAAGTATATCTGGAGGTTGAAGCTCCAGCGGGGCATGTCTTCGTAAAAATCGTAGAGGTAGGGGTTGTGGTCGACGTCTTCGAATTGCGGAATCCACCGGTAGTGCTTGCTCAACATCTCGGTCAGGGTGGTCTTTCCAGCGCCGATGTTTCCGGCTACGGCAATATGTTTTGGCTTCTTTGGTTTGGCCATATGGATGAACAATGACTTGGTAAGTTAAGGTAAAAACGAATACATCATCCCCATCGCCTTGCGAACTTCCAGAAGGGTAGCCGAGGCGCTGGCCCTGGCTTTGTCAGCGCCTTCTTTCATGACCTGGTGGAGGTACCCCTTGTTTTTTTCCAGCTCCCGGGCCGATTCCCGGATGGGGGCGATGAAGCGGATCATGTCTTCCGCCAGGGCTTTTTTCATGTCCCCGTAGCGGATGGACGCGTTATTGTAAGCATCGGTGAAATGCAGCAAAGTGGCATTGTCCGACACTAGCCGCATCAGCAGGAACAGGTTCTCGATGTAGTCCGGCATAGGTGTGTTGGGCTCGGTGGGACCGTTATCGGTCTTGGCCTTCATGACCTTTTTGCGGATCACGTCGTCGTCGTCGCCGAGGTAGAGCGTAGCCATCTGGTTTTCGCTCTTGCTCATCTTTCCGGCGCCATCCAGGCTGGGGACCTTGAGCAGGTCTTGTCCGAAGTTGAAGGCGTATGGTTCGGGGAAAACCTCCAACCCATACCGGTGGTTGAAACGGTGGGCGAAGTTCCGCGCTACCTCCAGGTGCTGCTCCTGGTCCTTTCCGACGGGCACCTTGACGGCGCGGTGGACGAGGATGTCCGATGCCATCAGGACGGGATAGGTGAGCAACCCCGCATTGACGTTGTCCGGTTGATTACGGACCTTGTCCTTGAAGGATGCCGTTTTTTCCAATTCACCTTTATAGGCGAGCATATTCAGCAGCAGGTAGAGCTCTGCGATCTCGGGGATGTCGCTCTGGACGTACAGGGTCACCTTTTTCGGGTCGAGGCCGCAGGCGAGGTATTCGGCGAGCACCCGGTGAACGCTCTCCGATAGCTCCCGGGTATCCGGGTGGGTGGTCAGGGAGTGCCAGTCGGCGATAAAGAAAAAGCAGTTATAATCGTCCTGCATACGCACGTAGTTGCGCATGGCGCCGAAATAATTTCCCAGGTGCAGGATGCCGGTGGACCGGATCCCGCTGACGACGATTTCGCGTGTTGACCCCTTTGACATAGGCGGCGAAGATACTGTAGAAAAGACTATTTTTACCCTATGGACGTAACCGACGCATTGGTTGACAAGATCGCCCACCTGGCCCGGCTGGATTTCCCCCGGTCGGAGAAGGCCTCGATAAAAAAGGACCTGGAGCGCATGATCCGTTTCGTGGAAAAGCTTTCCGAGCTGGATACGACCGGGACGCCCCCGCTCCTGCACATGAGCGACGTCGTCAATAACCTGAGGGAAGACGAGGTCAGGGGATCGGTTTCCCGCCGGGAAGCGCTGGAAAATGCACCGGACCATGACGAAACGTTCTTCCTGGTGCCGAAAGTCATAAAAAAATAACCAAATGCCCGGTATCATCCATATCGAATCCCTGCGCAAGAGCTATTTCCTCGGCCGTCAGGAACTGCCCGTGCTCAAAGGGATCGACCTGGACATCCAAAAAAACGAATACGTGGCGCTGATGGGACCTTCCGGTTCCGGTAAAAGCACCCTGATGAATATCCTGGGTTGCCTGGACAGTCCCACATCCGGCCTGTATGTCCTCAACGGACAAGACGTCAGTAAAATGGCAGACGACGACCTGGCGACCGTGCGTAACCACGAAATCGGTTTTGTCTTCCAGCAATTCAACCTCATGGCGGGCCGGACCGCCGTAGAGAACGTCGCCCTCCCGCTGGTATACGCGGGTATTTCACGCAAGGATAGGAACGAGCGCGCCATGACGATGCTCGAGCGCGTCGGCCTGGCAGATCGCAGTCACCACAAACCCAACGAATTATCCGGCGGCCAGTGCCAGCGGGTGGCCATCGCGAGGGCCCTGATCAACGACCCGGCAATCATCCTGGCCGACGAGCCCACCGGCAACCTCGACACCAAGACGTCGGTCGAGATCATGGACATCTTTACCCGGATCCACTCCCAGGGTAACACCGTCGTGCTCGTCACCCACGAAGAAGACATCGCGGGGTATGCGCACCGGATCGTGCGGCTCCGCGACGGTTTGATCGAGAACGACCGAGTCACGCGGGTCGAAAAAGTCCTGAGCTAGCCATGGCTATCCGTATTTATACGAAAACCGGCGACAAAGGCTCCACCAGCCTCATCGGCGGCACGAAGGTATCCAAGGCGCACGCGCGCATCGAAGCCTACGGCAACGTGGATGAATTGAATGCGCACATCGGGTTGGTCGGCGACCTGCTGGCAGCGGGGCCCAAAGCGGCCGGACACGACGCCGCCACCGGCGGCAAAACGGAGCCCCCGGCGGCGCCCCTGCTCCGCGAAATCCAGGACCGCCTCTTCACCGTCGGTTCCTCCCTGGCCTGCGACCCCGAAAACGAGTCGAAACTACAGATCCCCGATCTCCATGCCTCCGATGTACAGCTGCTCGAGCAGGCTATGGACGAAATGACGGCGGTTCTCCCCCCGTTCAAGGGCTTCGTCCTCCCGGGAGGGCAGCCGGCGATATCATCCCTCCACGTCGCGCGCTGCGTCTGCCGCAGGGCGGAAAGGAGCGTGGTATTGCTGATGGAGAACGGGGAATTCGTGGAGCCGCTGGTATTGGAGTATCTGAATCGATTAAGCGACTACCTGTTTGTGCTGGCCTCCTTTACGGCACACCAGTGGGGTATCCCCGAAGTTATCTGGAAACCCCGTCTATAACACCAACCCATCCTTCATGTGGACGGTCCGGTCGCTCATCCGCGCGAGCTCCTCGTTGTGCGTGACGATCACGAACGTCTGTTGGAAGCGGTCGCGTAGCTGGAGAAAAAGATTGTGTAGTTCGCGGGCGTGGGTCGAGTCCAGATTCCCCGTGGGCTCATCCGCAAAAACCACGGACGGCTGGTTGATCAGGGCGCGGGCGACGGCCACGCGTTGGGCTTCGCCCCCGGAAAGGGTGTGGGGCTTGTTGTCCGCGCGGTCCGCCAGGCCTAAAATATCCAGGAGCTCCAGGGCGCGCTGCTCTACCGCCTTTTTCTTTTTACCGGCAAGCCATCCGGGGATACATACGTTTTCGAGGGCGGAAAATTCCGGGAGGAGGTGGTGGAACTGGAATACGAAGCCGATGCGCTCGTTCCGGAAGTGCGCCAGGGCTTTGGGCCGCAATTGGTCAACCTGGACCGGTGAACCCGAAAACTGTTTCCCGTCGACGCCGCCAAACCGGATTTCCCCGCGGTCGGGCAGGTCCAGGGTACCCAGGATGTGCAGTAAGGTACTTTTCCCCGCCCCCGAAGAGCCTACGATACTAACGATTTCCCCTGTACGTACCTCCAGATCAACCCCTTTAAGGACGGTCAGGTTACCAAAACTCTTTACGATACCACGGGCGCTCAGCATAAAATGGGGAAAAATAGTAAAAAAATGTACAATATTTGCGGCCAATAAAAAGGGGGTGTTGCAAATCTCACTTTAAACTTTACATTTGCCAAAAATTTTAAAAGGCGAAATCTATGTTCTGGACATTAGAATTAGCATCCTATCTGGAAGACGCACCTTGGCCTGCAACAAAAGACGAGCTGATCGATTACGCCATCCGTAGCGGCGCCCCCATCGAAGTGGTGGAGAACCTGCAGGAGCTGGACGACGAGGGAGAAATCTATGAAGGCGTAGAAGACATTTGGCCCGACTATCCCAGCCAGGAAGACTTCTTTTTTAACGAAGACGAATACTGACGGCGCTGACGCGCATATAAAAAGCCGTCCCGGTGTACTGACACATGGGACGGCTTTGTTATTTGAGCAGGCCGCCTTACTTCTCCATTTGCTCGATGACCTCGGCGCTCACACCCGTGAAGGAGAACCCCCCATCGTGGAACAGGTTCTGCATCGTCACCATACGCGTGAGATCGCTGAACAGCGTCACCACGTAGTTCGCGCAGTCGTCGGCGGTCGCATTCCCCAACGGGCTCATCTTTTCCGCGTAGGTGATAAAACCGTCGAAGCCTTTGACGCCGCTGCCGGCGGTGGTCCGGGTGGGCGACTGGGATACGGTATTGATGCGCACCTTTTTCTTCCGGGCGTAGTGATACCCGAAGCTGCGGGCGATGCTCTCCAGCAGCGACTTGGCGTCTGCCATTTCGCTGTAGTCGGGGAACACGCGCTGGGCGGCGATATACGTCAGCGCTACGACGCTGCCCCATTCGGCGATGGCGTCCATCTTGTAGGCCGTCTGCAGCACCCGGTGCAGGGAAAGCGCGGAAATGTCGTAGGTCTTTTCGGTGAAGGCATAGTTCAGGTCGGTGTAGGGGTTTCCCTTGCGCATGTTGACGCTCATGCCTACCGAGTGCAGGATGAAGTCGACCGGGCCCCCGAAATGCTCCATGGACTGGGTAAACAGCTTGTCGATGTCTTCCTGGCTGGTGACGTCTGCGCCGATAACGGGGGCGTTACCGCAGGCTTCCGCCAGCTTTTTGATTTCCCCCATCCGCATCGCCACCGGCGCGTTGGTCAGGACAATCTGAGCCCCTTCCTCGTAGCACCGCACGGCCGCTTTCCAGGCCATCGATTTTTCGTCCAATGCGCCGAATATGATCCCTTTCTTTCCCTTAAGTAGATTGTATGCCATAGTAAGTTGGGTTATCGTTCCGCCCAAAGATAATGATCCCCCTCAATTCAAGATCATTTCCCGGGCGACTTTGAGCGTTCCGTCGCTGAATTGTTCGCCGCTGAGCATCCGGGCGATGGCCTCGACCCTCTCTTTTTCCTTCAGCTGGCGGATACGCGTTCGGATCCTGTCGCCCTCTTCCGTTTTGTAGACGAAATAGTGCGCGTCCGCCTTGGCGGCGATCTGTGGCTGGTGGGTGATACAGATCACCTGGTGGGCCGCCCCCAGCTCCTTCATGATGATCCCCACCTGCCGGGCGGCTTCGCCGCTGATGCCGGTGTCGATTTCGTCGAAGATCAGGGTAGGCATCTGCATGCTCCCGGCGACCTGGGACTTGATCGCCAGCATCAACCGGCTCAGTTCACCACCGCTGGCCACCTTCCGGATGGGCTCGAAACGGTTGCTCTTATTAGCGTCAAAGAGGAATTCTATATAATCCGCGCCGTAGGGGCCCAGGGGGCCGTCCTTGCACTGCACCTTCAACCGCGCATTGGGCATGCCCACGCGGATCAGTATCGCATTGATATTTTGTTCCAGGCTCCCCAGGACAGCTTTCCGGCGCGTGGAAAGATCGGCCGCCAGCGTGGTCGCCGCCCTGGTATGTTTTTCCTGGAGGCGCTCTAGTTCAGCGATCTGCTCGTCCAGGTGGACCACCCCTTCGAGCTTGGCCGCGATCCCGGCCTGCAAACGGAGCAGGGCATCGGTATCCCTGACGCCGTGTTTCTTGAAGAGCCGGTAACCCAGGGACAGCCGTTCCTGGAGGGCGGTGGCCCGCTCCGGGTCGTAGTTCACCTGCTCGTGGAGCGCTTCCAGCTCCGCGGCGACGTCCTGCAGCTCGATCTGGACGCTGTTCAACCGCTCCACCAGCTGCGGCAAACCCTGGAGCAGACCCGTATATCCCTGGAGCTGGTGGAGCAGGCTTTTCAACTGCCGGACCATCGGTTGTTCCCCATCGGAGAGCGCATAGGTGACGCTTGTCAGGGCGCTTTTGATCCCCTCGGAGTTCTCCAGCAGTTTCAGCTCGGCCTCCATATCCTCCACTTCCTGTTCCCGAAAAGCCGCGTCGGACAGCTCCTCCAGGAGGAAGCGGTTGTAATCGCCCTCCTTGGCCAGGGATTCCGCCTGCGCCCTGAGGGCTGTCGCCTTTTGCCCCGCGGCCTGCGCCTGGCGGTATTCCTGCTGGTATTGCTGCAGCATCGGACCGGTCTGGGCCAGGGCGTCGACTACTTCACGCTGGAATTCGGCCTTGCCCAGCTCCAGCGTATCGAATTGCTGGTGGAGGTCCACCAGCATAGCTGCCAGCTCCTGTAGCTGGCTGATGGGCGCCGGAGTATCGTTGATAAAGGCCCTCGATTTGCCCGCGGCGGTGATCTCCCGGCGGACCAGGAGCTGGTCTTGCTGATCGAGGTCGTTTCCCTCGAGGAACCGCGCCACGGCGGCGATTTTTGTCGAGAACACCCCCTCGATGACGCACTTCTTGTCCTTCTCGACCAGTACGGCCGAATCGGCCCTATCCCCGAGGATCAGCCCGAGGGCGCCCATGAGGATGGACTTGCCCGCGCCGGTCTCGCCGGTGATGATGTTCAAACCCTTTCCGAAGTCGATGGTAAGGTCGTCGATGATCGCGTAATTCTGTATATGCAGCTGGGCTAACATGAGTGGTAAAAGTAGGGAAAATTGGCGCGCTCTGCGCTATGATCCGTTGCACCGCGCGATCCCCGCTTTTGCGCGTTGATCGAGCGAATTCTTGTACTCGTGGTCGGGCATGTCGATACAACGCTGGTAGAAAGCGAGGGCCATGTTCTTGTTGCCCCGCCGTTCGTAGATATACCCGATCTGCCAGGCGGCCCGGGCGGCAAAATACTCCTGCCGGTGCTCCCCCAGCTTGATCGCGACCAGGTAGGCGCGGATGGCGTCGTCCGGGCGGCCCAGGTCGTCGTAGATACGGCCAAGGCGATACGAGAACTCCAGCTTGTCCACGTCGGTTGCGAAGTCCGAGGAGCCCTTACCCGAAAGCACCTGCAGCGCCTCCTTGTGATACCCCCCGTCGCTCAGCAACCGCGCTTCCAGCAGCATCTTGTTCGGCCAGGCCCCGGACTGGGCGTCCCGGAGCGCGTTCTTGTCGGCCTCGGTATGCGCGGTACCGCGGCTGATGACCTGCCTGCGATAGCGTTCGGCCATCGCCATGTTCCCTTCCAGGTAGTAATGCCAGCTCAATTTCTCCAGGATATCCTTTACGTAGAACCGCCCCTTGAAATTGGCCAGGTAGCGTTCCAGGTATACGTTCGCGTCCCTCTCGCGGTGATACAAACGGGCGCAGCCCATTTCCATATCCCATATCGGCGTGGACAGGTATTCGGAAGACATGTTGCGTCCGCGTATGATCGGCTCGGCGATGTCGGCCCGCTGGTCGTTGAGGGCCAGGTTGGCGACCATATACGCAAACAGCAGGTTGTTGACCGTATCCAGATGGCGTTCCTCGATGAACCTGAAAACCTCGTCCCGCTGGTTGAGGATGTAAAACTTCAGGTAGGCGTAGTAAAATATCCCCTCGTCCCGGAAGACCTTCGCCCAGGTGTCGTTGTCGTTGATAAAGTCGCCGACCATTGCCATCCCGTCCTTTACCGAGCCTTTCATACCCAACAGGTTGGTAAACCACTTGTAGTTGTCCGGGACCGCCCCCAGGACCGTCTTCATCGCGCCGTAGATCATCCGGTTGGGCGCGAAATCCGGGAAGGCGTTCTTGTTGTCCCGGATGGCGATAAACGACTTGCGCCCGGCCCAGCCCGCGCTCATGTTGCCACCGTATTTCATTTCCACGGCCGCCCACTGGAAGTTGATGATGGCCCGCGTAAACCCATAGAACGGCGAGCTCGTGGGCCCCTCGGCCATCAGGTCGAGCCGCTGGTCCTTGTGCGCGGAACGGCGGTCGTACTCGGCCGGGTCCTCGTTGATGAACAGGACCAGGAAATCCACGTAGTTCTCCAGGAAATAGGGGATCAGGTTGTCCGGATGCGCGCGCTTTTCCGCGTCCAGCAACCGCTGACCGGCGTCGATCTTGAGCGAAAGGATGTCATGATAGGCCTCCTGGCAGGAGGCGTTGAAGTCGAATACCTTCTGCGCTTGCAGGGAATAGGTTAGGACGGTCAGGATAACAGTCAGCAATATGCGCATACGGGCTCTTCGATTCGGTCCAAAATGGGCGTCGTACAGGCGTTTATCGACGCGACTTTCTGATCAGCCGGAAACAAAGATACCCTAAAGCGGCGAACAACAACACGGCATACCCGATGATCCAGCTCCCTGCGCGAATACCGCGCCGGGCGAGAGCAAGAGCAAAGCGAGGATATAGCGCATAAAAAAAGCCGGCTGAAGGGCCGGCTGTGAAGCTATTTGATTTCGATCGTGTCGGTGAGCTCCTGATCCACCAGGATGCGTCCGCAGTTCTCGCAAACGATGATTTTTTTGCGCTGCTTGATGTCGCTCTGGCGCTGGGGGGGGATGGCATTGAAACAACCGCCGCAGGCATCGCGGACGATGGGCACGACGGCCAGACCGTTGCGG
>NZ_DATJIY010000170.1:0-16977 GCF_035492835.1 Dinghuibacter sp. | reverse complement strand
CACCGCAAAGCGAGGGAAAAAGGGGCAGCACGGCCCTCTTTTAGCACGCTGGGCCTCGGTTATGGCAGGCTGTTAGGTGCGATATGCCAGGCCGGGACGGGGGCGGGCGGGGCGGGGTTATTGATTCACGAGGAAGTCTTCCCAGGCCTGGGCCGTGCTGCGGTTGCAGGTCATGGGGTTGACGCCGTTCTCCGAAGAGACGAAGTCGCCGTTGTTGCCCTGGAGGGAGATGCTGCCGTCGGCGTTGGTTATCCAGTTGAACTCTTCCCAGGTGCTGTAGGTTACCCGGTTGCAGGTGATGGGATTGACACCGTTCTCCGAGGAGACGTAGTCGCCGTTGCTGCCCTGGAGGGCAACCAGGCCGTTTCCGGCGTCGACGACGGTGAAGTGCTCCCAGGCCTGGGCGGTGGTGCGGTTACAGGTCATCGCCTGCGTCCCGTTCTCGGAAGAGACGTAGTCGCCGTTGTTGCCTTTCAGGGTGATGGATTGGCCGATCGGGGCGCCGCCGCCGGAGACCGCTTTATATACGCGGACATAGTCCACCAGCATTTGGGCGGGGAGGGCGCTGTTGTCCACCGTCAGACCGGGGAAATCCCCGCCGACGGCCATGTTGAGGATGATGAAGAAGGGGTTCTGGAAGGCGCCGGTGTTATTGATGTTGTTGGTGATGTTGGCCTGGGCATACAGGGTATTGTCGACGTACCAGCTGATCCCCTGGGCGTTCCACTCGACCGCGTAGAGGTGATAGCCCGTAAAGGACGTCGTCGTGGTGCCGCCGTATTGGGTGGCGCCGTTGTCGTACCAGTGGATGGTTCCATAGATGGTGGAGGTGGTGTTGACGTGCTCCATGATGTCGGTCTCGCCGCACTGGGGCCAGCCCACCGACCCGATGTTGGTGCCGAGCATCCAGAAGGCCGGCCAGAGGCCCTGACCCGACGGCAGCTTGATGCTGGCCTCTATCCGGCCGTATTGTACGGATACCTTCCCGCTGGTATTGATCCGGGCGGAGGTGTAGGGCTGGCCGCCCACGCTTTGCTGTTGCGCGGTGATGACCAGGTTCCCGCCCGTCACCGAGATGTTGGCGGCCTGGTAGTACTCTTCTTCGTCGTTGACGCCGGGGTTGCCGGTCTCGATGTTCCAATTGGCGGTGTTGAGGCTGGACCCGTTGAATTCATCGGACCAGACCAATTGCCAGGTGGTGGCGGCGCGGGGAGTGGTGGGGCTTGTCGCGGCCGGCTTGTTCAGGTTTTTGGCGCAAGACACAGCCATTAAGGCCACCAGGGGTAGCCCATAGTAGATTTTCCTTGTCATATAGCGAACAATTTGGTTGGCCGCTAAAATTGCCCCGGTTCGTTCGTTATCCAAATAAACGGGTACGTCAAAACCTATACAAGATAAGTTTTCGGGTACGTCATCGCCCCTACAACCAGCCCAACTTATCTTGACAATCAGTCCTTTAACCCTAATAGGTTTAACCGCATACCAACTTCCCGGTATACATAAATACCGTCAACCCGGTATTGCCAGCGCCATGGACCCCATTTAATTTTGGCCATTAATCAAATACCTCTCCAACTATGAAATCAGCGATCCGGCCGTTCTGCCTGGCGATAGCCCTCTGGGGGGCTATCAGCTGCCAGAAAAGTTCTTCCTCCAAGACCAACGGCAATTCAGGCCTATCTACCCAACCTGCGGCGGCCGCTTCCTACGATCATCAAAGCGGCGGTGTCTATAAAGGCAGCCTGACGGGGTCCAGCGGCTATTTCGAAGTCAATCTCCAGGTCGCCAGGCCCTTCCTTATCTATCAATGGACCACACCCCAGGGGAATATCGACAGCCTGTTCACAACCTCGCTCAGTAATTGGACGAGCGGACAGGCCATTGTCAAGGCCGTCTTTACCGGGTCCGACGGCTCTGTCTTTTGGTTCTCGGTGAACGCCGACGGGAGCAATCCTTCCATCGACTCGGTTTATGTGCCCAGCCATCAAGGGCCGGTCTACGCCAGTATCGGAAAAGAAACCAGTGCCGGTCTTTTGACAGTATTCCAGGGAACGGGCACTGTCCCCGGGGGCGAGACCAGCAATTGCTCGAACGGGATCGTCAATCTGTGGATCAATAGTACCACGGGTGCCTGGGCCTATTTGGGCGACACCGGGGAATTCGGAAGCGGCCCGGTCACGCTCAACGGGAATACGGCACAGGTAGTCGCCACCAGCAACAGTGGAAATACGGATGAGGGCACCCTCACCCTATCCGCCGACGGCGCCACCATGTCGGGTACGGTAACCAGTAACAGTTGTACACATACCATATCCCTGACCCGCATTTTTTAGTATTTTAATCGTCGATGCACGGTTATTACAGGTTCATCGTATACCTCTGTCTGGCGTTTTGGACGCCCCCGGTCTTCTCTCAGGGAGAAGTCCCGGTCGATAGTCTGAGAGCCCGTTATGTCCGGTTGGGGATGTTCATGCAGATCACCCGCCGCGACTACCCTTCGGCCTTAGCCTATTACCAAAAAATGCTCGACCTGGACAAGGCGCATGACCGGTACCGGCAAACGATCGACGATTATAATACCATCCTTAACCTTTATTTCTATACCGGCGATTATCCCGGCGCCATGAAGGTCACGCTGGAAGGGTTGGCCCTGGTGGAGCAAAAAGCCGATTCCTTCCAGGTGGCGCGTTACTGGAATATCCTCGGATGCATTTACGAGAAAACGGGGGACACGAGCCAGTCCGCGTATTATTACAATTTGTACCTCCGTCAATCGGAAAAGGTACGGAACAGCCGCTTCATCGCGGATGCCAACGACGACATAGGCGGGCTGCAACTGGCGGGCGGACGGTTTCGGGAGGCTCTCGGTTCCTTTTCCAAAGCCCATGCGCTGTATTATCAGATTGGAGATACCGACCGGCTCGTCTATACGGCATTCAGGATAAGCCAGGCTTATACCGGCCTGGGCGACTATCCGAGGGCCCTGTCGTATGCGGAGGCCGCGCTCCCTTACGTGGAGGCAGGCCGTCCCTGCTATAACGAATACGACAAAGCCGGGTACTACATCAAAATCGGCGAAATCCATCAAGGACTTGGCGACTACGCGAAGGCAGAGGCGATGACCCGGAAAGGGCTGATCCTCTCGGAGTCGATCCAACACCGGGAAGACGTCCTGGCGGCCTGGCAGGGCCTGGCCGGTATCTTTGCGCGCGAGCGCCGGTACGACAGCGCATTTACCTATCTCGCCCGCTTTTCCGCGCTGCGGGACTCGCTCAGCAGTGAAGTCTCGCGCGGCCAAATCGCGGAGATCCACGAGCGATACGCGGTGGACAAGAAGGATAGAGAAATCGGACTGCAACGGGAACAGCTCGACCGGCAAAAGACGGAACGGAACGTCTTCCTGTTATCGAGCCTGCCGCTCGTTGCCATTATCCTCCTGCTGTACAACCGACGGCGTTTGAAACAACGTGCGGATTACGAGCGCCGGTTGAACCGTCAGCGGGGCGACCTCCTGGGTGCGGTCATCGAGGCGCAGGACGGGGAGCGAAAACGCATCGCGCAGGACATCCACGACACCCTGGGCTCCATGCTGTCGGCGGTCAAGCTCAACCTTTCCCGTCTTGAAGCAGACCCTCAATTCCTTTCCCGGGAACAGACCCTCGCCTATCAGACCGGTATCAAGCTACTCGACCAGGCCTCAACGGAGCTCCGCAACATAGCCCGTAACATCATGCCCGCGGGCCTTTCCAAAATCGGGCTGCCGGCCGCGGTAAAGGGGTTCCTGGATACCCTCGGCGCCTCTCCGGGACTGGCGATCACCTATAACGTCCACGGTTTGGACCAACGGCTGCCCGAAGCGCTCGAGATCAGCCTTTACCGTATTTTACTGGAGTTGATCAACAACGTTATCCGGCATGCGAAAGCCACCCGGCTCACCATCCAGCTCATACGGCATCCCACCTACGTCAATATCGTCGTGGAGGACAACGGCATCGGGCTCGAGCTGCCACCGGCGGGACCGCCCAGGGGGATGGGCATGAGCAATATCATATCCCGGATCAACTATCTCAAAGGGACCATCGACATAGACGCCAAACGCGGGACAGGTACGACCGTTCTGATAGACGTGCCGTGTCCCTAAAAAAATCCACATGAATACCACTCCACCCATTCGGCTCCTGGTCGCCGACGATCACAAAATCGTCCTGGATGGTCTAGTGGCCCTCCTGTCCACAGAAACCTCCTTCCATATTTCCGCAACCGCCGGTAATGGCAAAGAGGCATTGGAATGTGTCCGGACGCAAACGGTCGATATTTGCCTGCTGGATATCAACATGCCGGGCATGGACGGTATCGAGACCATGAAGGTGATCCGCGACGAGCGGCTGGCGTGCCGGGTCATCATACTAACGACGTATGGCGAAAGAGAGATCATTTCCCAGCTGCTGCAACTGGGCGTGGCGGGTTACCTGCTAAAGAACGCTACCAGGCAGGAACTGATGTACGCCATCACCCGGGTTGCCGCCGGGGGCTACTATTTCAGCGATGAAGTCCAGGCGTCGATTGCCCTGGATTATGCGAAAGCGGAGGCCACCCCGCCCGGCATTTCCCTGACGCAACGGGAGAAGGAAGTGCTGGAGCTGCTGGCACTGGAATTTACCAACGACAAAATCGCGGACACCCTGCACATCAGTTTTCGCACCGTGGAAACCCACCGGAAAAATATGATGCAGAAGACCGGTGCGAGCAACCTCGCCGGGCTGCTGCGGTATGCCTTCAGCAGCGGACTTTTGAAGTAAGACATCAGGTTATGGCCGTTCAAATCGAATAGGAGCCGTTCTTATGAATATTACTTAGTACTATGCTTAAAATAGTACTATGTTTAATTCATGAAAAACAATTTCCTTACTATCCTGGGACTGGCGGTGGTGTTTTTTGCTGCTGCAACGCCGGCTTCCGCACAGCAAACTGACAATGAGGTCGCTGCAATCATCCTGCGGGCAGACAGCCTCTTTTGGACGGGGTACAATACCTGCGATATCCCCCTCATGGAAAACTATTTCACCAGGGACATCGAATTCTACCATGACAAGGGGGGCATCACCGTCGGCGTGGATTCCCTGTTCAGAACGCTCCGGGGAGGCATGTGCCGGGACACGGCCAACTACCGGTTGCGGAGGGTCGCCGTGCCGAATACCGTTCATGTGTATACGATGCGCCGCGGCGGGCTCGTCTACGGCGCGGTCATCGAAGGGGATCATCTTTTTTATATCAAACGGGCGGGGCAATCGGAATTCCTCGACGGCGAGGCGCGGTTTACGCACCTGTGGCTGTTACAGGATGGCGCGTGGAAGATGGCGCGGGTGCTGAGCTATAATCACCATACGCCGGAATATGTAAACCAGCGGGTAGCCGTTGCTGTGCCGCCTGCTGTGTTGAAATCGCACGTGGGTCATTTTAAGGGGCCGCAAAACGACGTGACAGTCGCCGCGGCCAGCGACCACCTGGTGCTGACGATGGGCAATAAGCAATTCTCGCTGTATCCCGAAACCGCGGACCGCTATTTTATGAATGAGCGGGATCTGACGTTCACCTTTACCGAAGGCAAGCTCACGGTGCGTGAGAACGGGAATGTCGCTGAGGAATTGTCGTATATTGTACCATGAAAAAATTAACCTATTCCCTCCTAACGATTGTTCTATTGACGGCTTGTAACAGCCAGTCCGGCAACTCGGGCGCGTCCGACACGACCGCCGCGGTCAAATCCGATACGACCAGCTGGGATGTATCCCAGCATTGGAAGATCGGCGTACAGCTTTGGACCTTTATGAAGTTCGACTTCGTCACCGCCATCAACAAGGTGGACAGCGCCGGCGTCAAGTACGTGGAAGCGTTTTCGCACCAGAAACTCGGCGGCGGCATGAAGGGCGACTTCGGGCCCGACATGACCGCGGATGAAAAAGCCACCGTCAAAAAATTACTCCAGGACAAGGGCATCCAGATCGTCGCCATGGGCGTGATCGTACCCAAGGACCTCGACGAATGGAAGAAATACTTCGAATTCGGAAAGGAGTTCGGCCTGAGCTATTTTACCGCTGAGCCCATCAAGACGCAGTGGGGCGGTATCGACAGCCTGGCCGGTATCTATGGCATCAAGGTGGCGATCCACGACCATCCCCGCCCCAACGCCTACTGGAGCCCCGACTCCGTACTGGCTGCCGTGGCCGGTCACCCCAATATCGGCTCGTGCGCGGACGTGGGTCACTGGGCCCGGAACGGTCTCGACCCCGTCGACTGTCTGAAGAAGCTCGATGGACACGTTTTCGGCGTACACCTCAAGGACATCGTCGAGTTCAACAATACAAAGGCACGGGACACCGTCGTCGGCTCCGGCGTCATCAAATGGGCGCCGATCTTCCAGGAGCTGAAGCGTCAGCACTTCAGCGGCATGTTCTCGATCGAGCACGAGAGCAACTGGGACAACAGCGTACCCGACGTGATCCAAACCGTAAAGTTCTACAACGACCAGGTAGCGGCGCTCAAATGAACGTCCTCGCCATCTGCGGGAGCACGCGGGCGCAGTCCAGCAATAAGCGCTACCTGACCGCCATAGGGCGGCTGGGTCATCGATGGGCGTATACGCTCTTCGAGGACCTCGCCGCCCTTCCCGCTTTTAACCCCGATCTGGATTTGCCTGAGACGGTACGGAAATTCCTGTCGTTGCTATCGGCCGCGGACGGCGTCGTTATCTGTACGCCGGAATACGCCATGGGCGTGCCTGGCGCGCTCAAGAACGCCATCGATTGGACGGTGGCGGAGAGCGCGTTTTCGGGGAAGCCGACGGCGCTCGTAACCGCGTCGCTCGACGGACGCAAGGGACACGCGGCGTTGATGGAAACGTTAAAAGTCATCGAGGCGCGGATGACACCGGAGACGGAGCTGATTATATCGCACGCGCAAACCAGGATCGATCCCACCGGGACGATTACGGATGCGAAGACGCTGTCGCAGGTCACGGCGGTGGTCAGGGCCCTGGAGGGGCTCATGGGATGAGCGGCGCTCCCGGACGGCCGCTCAACGGCCGGGTGTTTATCACCGGGTCGGCGGACGGGCTCGGATTGGCGGCCGCGCGTATGCTCGTTGCGTTGGGCCACGAAGTCGTGGTGCATGGGCGGTCTCCTTCCCGCGCGCGCGAGGCGCTGGAGGCGGCGCGGGGAGCCGGGGGGGCGCATACAGCGGTGGGCGCGGTATACGGTGATTTGTCCTCCGTGGCGGAAGCGATCGATGTGGCGAGACAGGCAAATGAGCTGGGGCCGTTTTCAGCCGTGATCCACAACGCGGGCGTGTACCTGGTTTCCGGGCGCGGCGCCGGAGCCATCCCGATGGTGTTCGCGGTCAATACGCTGGCGCCTTATATATTGACTTGTCTGATAGACACGCCCTCGCGGCTTATATATACCTCCTCCGGTTTGCACCGGGGCGGGGATGCGTCCGTATCGGATTTGTTGTGGGAGCAGCGTCGCTGGAATGCTTCCTCGGCCTACGCCGATTCGAAACTGCACGACGTGCTCCTAGCCTATGCCGTTGCCCGGCGCTGGCCATCGATCTATTCCAACGCCGTCGACCCCGGATGGGTCGCCACCCGGATGGGCGGGCGCGGAGCGCCGGGGACACCGGAAGAGGGTAGCCGGACACAGGTTTGGCTGTCATCTTCGCCGGAGGCCCTGGTCAGCGGGCGGTATTTTTACCGTATGCACGAGGCGCAGGCCCACCCCGCCGCGCGGGATGTGGAGACGCAGGAGCGGCTACTGGCGGAGTGCGCGCGGCTCTCCGGAATAAATTTTCCCGGTTCCCGTATGTAATTTCTTCTTTCCCCGCACCTCAATTCCAAAAGGTGCATATGAAAAAGATGATTGGGGGAGTTTTACTCCTATGCATGCTCCATGCGGGAGCCCGGGCGGGACGCCATGCCGGGGTCTGGGCCGGAGCCCGGGCGGGGAACCCTACCGAGCCGCTGAGCGCCAGCGCGGTATTGCAGTCCGTGATGGTGTACCGGTCGGGGGCGGAGCTGACCCACAGCCTGAATGTCATGCTACCGGCGGGGAACGTGGAGCTGGGTGTCGACAAGGTATCGACCAATATCGACCAGAATACCGTGCAGCTTCACTTGCCGGACGCCGTCACCCTCCTGGGGTTTTCCTATGTGGACGACTACCTGTCCACGCGGCCGCGAACGGCGCGCCAGCAGCAGCTGGAAGACTCGCTGGCGCGGTTGCAGGAGGAGCAGGACAAGGTACAGCTGGCCATCGGCAACAACGAAACGTTGATGGAGGTCCTGAAAAAGAACCAGGAAATCCGCGGTACGCAGACGGGTATGAACGTGGCCGACCTGCAAAAGCTGATGGACTATTATGGAACCGAATTTTCGGACCTGAGCGCCAAGAACTATGCGCTGAAGAAGCGGTTCGACAAGCTGGCCGCCGGTATCGAACAGGTAAAGAGCCAGATCGCTTCGGAGGACAACGCACGGGTCACCGCTTCGGGCCGGCTGGTCCTTCATTTGTCGGTAAAGGCCGCGGGGACGTATGACTTCAATCTTTCTTATATCACCCGGCAGGCCGGGTGGGCGCCCACTTACGAGCTACAGGTCGGGGACGCCCGGGACTCCGCGATCCGCGTGGTTTATAAGGCAAACATCAGCCAGACGACGGGGCTCGACTGGAAACAGGTGAAGCTGTCGCTGTCGACGTCCGTGCCGGGGAGCTGGAGCGAGGCGCCGGGGATGAATCCGTGGTTTATCGGGTTGCGGCAGCCGGCGCCGGCGCTGGATGAGGTGGCGGTATCCCCGGGTCTTTCTGTCGAAGATACGTTCAAGAAGCTGCCGGGGGTGCAGGTCGATGCCAGCGGAAATGTCCTTGCCCAGGGTGAGCCGGTACGGCGCATACGGGTGAACGGAAAGGGTTTCTTTGGCGGCGAGCCCACGCGGAACCATCTCCCCGATTATGTCGTGCTCGACCAGCAGCGGCTCAACCTGGTGTACAACATCGACCTCCCGTACGACCTCCCGTCCACAGGTAAGCAACAGCTGGCTACCCTCCAGGAAATGAAGGTAAAGGCGCACTTCACCTATCTGGCGGCGCCAAAGGTATCGGACGACGTTTACCTGCTGGCCGACATACCCGATTGGGGCAGGCTCAACCTGTTGCCCGGTCAGGCCAATATCATCCTGGACGGTACCTACCAGGGGGTCACCGGGATCGACCCCGCGTCGATCGACGATACGCTCCACCTGACGATAGGGCGCGACAAGCGGATCACGCTCCAGCGCAAAAAGATCACCGACTTCAACTCGGACAAATTCCTGAACGCGAACCGTTACCAGAAGTACGTGTACGAGATCAGCGCCCGTAACAACAAGAACGAGCCCGTTCAGCTGTCGCTGCTCGACCAGTTCCCGGTGTCCACCAACAAGGACGTGGAGGTGACGCTCAACGACCCGGGGAATGCGCTCGTCGACGCGGATAGGGGTGAGCTGCGGTGGGCTTTGACGATAAAGGCGGGGGAGAGTAGCAAGGTAAGGTTTGGGTATACGGTGCGGTACCCGAAAGGGGAGAATGTGCAGTACTGAGCGTCGCGCGCCTCGTGCATCGGAGAAGTTAACCCGGGTGAACGAAAGCCTCGGGAGTTGGGGTCAGCTTTGTGGGATTAAAAAATGGCTATATGACTTCAACTTCCTGGGGCTTTCGTTCCCCTTCGTATTGGCTGGTCGTCCTCACATCGCTGGGGATTATTTTTATCGGGGCCCGTTTTATCGTGGATCCAACCGGGGGGGCCCATGGTTTTGGGATAGACCTGGCTGAAACCGCCTATGGACGCATCAAAGGCATCCGGGACATCTATACCGGGGTGGGCATACTGGTGCTGGCGGCGCTCAGGCTCCGGCGGGCGGCCGGCTGGGTGTATGCCTCGGCCATCATCATACCCCTTACCGATGGCCTCGTGGTGCTCCATGCAAATGGGTGGCACGACATCGCCCACCTTTCCATACACTGGGGTACGGCCCTGGGTATGGTTTTTATCAGCCTGGGCGTACTTTTGCCCACATGGAAGCACTCCTTCGGGCCATCAAACATTTCATCCCTCTGAGTGTTTCAGAGGAAGCGATCGTCGCTGAGCTTTTTAATTCCCGGCGGATGGCTGCCGGGGAGCACTTCCTGGAAGAAGGGAAGATTTGCCGGCACGTCGCTTTTATTTCCTCCGGGCTGGCGCGTTATTACATGAATGTAGAGGGGCAGGAAAAAACGATCGGTTTCAACCAGGAGGGCGAATTTATTTCCAATTTTCAAAGTTTCGTTCCGGCCGCGCCGTCTAATGTGTCCATCCAGGCGGTGGAGGATACAGAACTGGAGGTTATTGGCTATGACGACCTGCAAAACCTCTATACGCAGGTGAGAGGCGGTGAAAGGTTTGGGCGGTTGGCGATCGAGCAGGTCTACCTTTCCAGTATCGAGCAGCTGCGATCGTTTTACACCGATTCTCCGACGGCGCGGTATCAGCAGTTCGTGGCCGCCTATCCCGGGTTGGTGCAGCGGTTGCCACAGTATTACATAGCATCGTATGTGGGGATAAAACCGCAGTCGCTGTCGCGCATCAGGAAGCGCATCGCGCGGTAAGGCGCGGGGCGTGGGGCGCCGCGTGGGCCGTGGGCCGCCGAGTGGGCGTGGGCCGGTGGCGTAGGCTTGTGTGGGGCGCGTGATTACGGGACGACGTCGTATGTTTTTCCGGCGGTGGTGGCGAAGGTTACCGTGTGACCGTCGAAGGTCGGGCGCGCGCCCGTGACGTGGAGGGCGTGGTCGGAGGCGATGCGGCAAACCTTGCCATAGCCGGAGCGGACGCGGAGACGCGACAGGCGGCCATCGCGCCAGGACAGGTCGAGCACGAAGCCGTTGCGGGCTACGACGCCTTTGAAACGGCCGTTGCGGAAGGCGGCAGCCGATGGCAGGGCTGGTAGCAATCGGATGACCTGGCCGGGGCCCTGGCTTTGGACGAAGAACTCGGAGATCGCGTCCGGGGCGCCGAAATTCCCGTCTATCTGGAAGGGCGGGCAGGCGTCGAAAAGGTTGGGATAGGTTCCCGCGCCGTCGCCATCGGGGGCCCCGGCGGGCTCGAGCAACGCCCTTAGCATTTTGTAGGCGTGATCGCCATCGCCCAGTCGCGCCCAAAAGGCCATCTTCCAGGCCCGGCTCCAACCGGTACCCCCGTCGCCCCTGCGCTCAAGCGTCTTCCTGGCGGCATCGGCCAATTCCGGTGTAGCCCAGGGCGTGATTTCGTCGTAGGGGTGAAGTCCGTATAGAGGCGATACGTGCCGGTGCTGCGGCTCCGCCTCTTTGTAGTCCTCCAGCCATTCTTGTATGCCACCGGTGCTGGGCCGGACCTGTTCCGGCGCGAGCTGGCCCGCGATCGTACGCAGACTGTCGGCCCATTCCCTGTCTACGTGCAGGATATCCGCCGCGCCGGCGGTCCCGAGCAACAACTGCCGTCCGATCTGCATGTCGATGGTCGGTCCCATACAGGTGCTGCCTTGTTGGCCGTCCGGGAGTACATAAGCGTTCTCCGGGGAGTTGGAGGGTGCGGTCACGAGCCAGTTGTGCTTAGGCTCGCGGATAAGGATGTCGGTGAAGAAGCGGGATGCTCCTTTAAGGACCGGGTAGTTTTTCCTCAGGAAAGCCGTGTCGGGTTTATAATCATAGTGCAAAAGGATCGCTGTGGCCAGCCAGGCGCCGCAGGTCAGGGTAGAGCCCCATTCGGCGCCTTCACCGGGGGCCGTGAAGCCCCAGGGATTCGAAATAACGTGGGCGACCCAGCCTCGGGCGCGGTAATAATCCCAGGCTGTCTCACGGCCGCTGTTGGCGATTTGTTCCAGGAAACGGAACAACGGCTCGGCGCAATCGGAGAGGCCGGTGGGGTCCGCCAGCCAGTAGTTCATCTGGAGGTTGATGTTGAGGTGGTAGTCGCCGTTCCAGGGCGCTTGGTATTCCACGGCCCAAAGGCCTTGCAGGTTGGCGGGCATGCCACCGGGGCGGGAGGAGGAGATCAGCAGGTAGCGGCCGAAATTGAAGTAGAGGGTGATGAGCGCGGGGTCGTCGGCGCCGGCCTGGAGCTGCCGGAGGCGGTCGGCGGTTGGCATGACGGACTCGGGACCAGCGGCGGTGGCGCTGAGGGGCGCGGTGGCGGTCCAAGTATCGCCGAGGTGGAGGCGGCAGCGGTTGAAATAGGATTGGTAGTCGGCGACGTGGGCGCGGAGGACGGAGGGCCACGGCTGGACCTCGGTTTGGCGGAGCGCTTTGGGGAGCGGGTCGGGGCCGCGGTGGGTTACGTTGGGCCAGTTCATGTCGGTGCCGGCGGTGATGACGAGTACGCACTGGGTGGCGCCGGCGATATGGAGGGCCGTGGGGGTGTTGGCGAGGTGGCCGTTGTTTTGCGTAGCGTATAATACGGCCGCATAGCGGAGGCCGCCGGCGCCGTAGCCGCCATCGAGCGTGCCGGTCATGAGCTGGCGCGAAGGTCCGTCAAAGCGGAATGCGGCGCGCTCTTTGCGCGTCAGTCCCGCCTCGAAGTTCAGGGCGCCGGGGCGGGAGGCCGTGAGGCGCACCAGGATGGCCTGGGCGGGCGCCGAGACGATGACTTCTTCGGTATAGGTGACGCCGTTCCTCGTCCATCGGGTCCGGCTGAGGGCGCTGTCGAGGTGGAGACGGCGGTCGTACGCGGTGACGGTGCCGCTGGTATCTGCCCATTGTATCCACAGGTCACCGAGCGTTTGATACGAGCCATATTTATCGTGGGCGCCTTGTCCCCTGCCCGATCCAGCGCCGGCGCAGGTGAAGTGTGCCTGGAGGATGCGCTGGGCGGCGATGTTGTTGCCCTTGAGCAACAAGGCGCGGATGGTATCCAGGTATTGGTAGGCATCCTTCCGGTTACCGTCTTGTACGCCCCCCGACCAAAGGGATATCTCATTGAGCGCGATCCGCTCCCGGGCGGGATTGCCAAAGACCATCGCGCCCAGCCGGCCATTGCCCAGGGGGGCGGACTCGGTGAAGTGGGTGGCGGGGGTAGTGAAGCGAAGGGTGACATCGGCCTGGGCCGAGGCGTAGCGGGCGGCGCCGAGCGCCAGCAAAAGCACAGTGATCCTTTGGAGCATAAGATGCCTAAATTAATGATTTCCTTCCACCCGGGCGTCCGGGCAATTATCCAGCGCAAACGGCTGCGCAGCCGAAGAAGGCCGGATGAGGTTGTCGCGGATGACGAGCGCCGCGGTGCTGCGGGCCGAGATCACCGGGTAGGCGACGACGGAAAAGGTATTGTCCTCGATGCGGACGTTCCGGTGGACGGTGTAGCCCGGCGCGGGCTCGTGGTCCTCGGGCCGGATGGCGATCGCGCTTCGGCCGCCGTTGTAGCCGCATTCCTCGAAGCGGTTGTCGCGGATCAGGACGTCGGTCACCTCCCCGGATTCATACCAGCTGGAGGCGTCATCGGCGATGAGGATCGCTTCCATCCCCGTCCGGTAAAAGACATTGTGCTCGATCCGGACCGGGCGCCGCGTGGTGACGAGCAAGCCCCGGGTGTTGGTGCCTTCGAAGCGGCAGTCGGTTACCGTCAGGGACGGGGTCCAGGTGAGGTTTTCGAGGACGTCGCCGGGTTTAAGGAGCGTAGCGGCTGGCGCGGCGGCGGCGCGATCGAGGACGACCTCGATGTCGGTGGGCGATATTAACCGCGCGCTGCGGACGCGGGCGTAGCCGAATAGCTGCAGGGAGGTCGCGTGTACAAAGGCCACGGAGTCCCCGGGGTGATATTGCTGGAAACCGTAGGTCTGGGGATGCATGAAGCGGACGGTGAGCTTGTCGCCGTCGACCCGGGTGACGCGGAGGTGCGTGCCGTGGACGTTCACGGGGTCGTCGTGCATCCCGCGGAAACGGCAGTGGGTGATGGTTATCTGGCCTTTACAGCCGGAAAAGTGCATCGCGTCCGCAAAAGAGGCGATGACACGGCCGTCGTTGCCGGGCTCCACATATACGCTGTCGTATGTCAGGTTTTCGGAGGTTTGCGCCACGATACCCAGGCCGTGCATGTACTGCATGTGTATGCCGGTCAGCGTCACGTCGGCGGACCGGTCGATCAACGCGCCCACCTGGTCGCGGATGGGGTCCCGCACGGTGAGGACCGTGCCGGGCCGGTATTCCTGATTTTTGAAGTTGCCCCGAAACACGACGGTTTGGGGGGCGATCTGCCTGGCCGTCGCATGGATAAAGGGGTCCCAGGAGCTATAGGTGTACCTGCCGGCAGCCGGGTCAACGAGGATGGCGAAGAACTGTTTTGGCTTCCAGCCCTCCCCTATCCATTCCAGGCGGCCGCCGCCGATACGGTATTTCGAATCGGGATGGATGCGCGCCACGATCGAATCGGGGGTCACCGCCAGGAAACGCATCTCGGACATGGTCGGGCGTTCGAAGTCGACCGTGAAGTGCCGCAGGTGGACATGCGCGCACTGTTCCAGCGCCCACGGGGTCATTTTTCCATGGAAGATAAAGGTCGAGCCGTTCCCGTCGATGGTGACACGTTGTTTGTTCTCCAGCAGGATGCCGATGGTCTTTATTTTGGACGGGCACTCTTCGGCCGAAGAGGTGTTGGATATATACCAGTCCCTTTTGCTGGCGCTGTCGGGCCAGAAGTCGTAGCGGCCTTTGGGGAAAACGAGGGCGGCGCCATCGGCTAAGGCGTTTAACGCGCGGCGGACGGCGGCGGTGGCGTCCTTATGGCTGTCGGGACGGGCGCCGTACGTGGTGACGAGCACGCGTTGCGCGCGAGCGTACGATGTAATGGCCAGCAGGAGGAGCGCTAATAGGGTACGGAGCATCCTTAGTGGAGTTTAGCCAGGTATCCTTCGAGGGCGGCGTTAAAGTCGGCGGGTTTCTCTACCATGGGGAAGTGACCCACATCCTTGATGTAGGTGATCTGGTAGGGTATGTTTGCCTTGGTAAAGGCCGCGGTGTCGGTGGGACGATAGTCGCTGTTGATCAGGTATATCGGCTTGCCCCAGGATTGGAGGGCGGGGGTTTCGTCGTAGTGTTGCGACTCGAGGCTCTTGATCGCGATGGCGGAGTCGGCGTTGACCGCGTCCAGCAGGATGCGGCGTTGGATGGAGTCGGGGGTATGGTAAAAGAGGTCGCCGAGGAAAAACTGCTCGACGGCTTTTTTATAGCCTTGTTTCATGACTACGAAGGTGCGCGCGTCGTCGGCCTTGGCCTCGGGGGTTTCGGGCGGGATGCTTTTGAAATTGTCCACCCCTACGACGGCGATGACCCGGTCGCGGGCGTGGAGGGCGGCGTCGAGCACGATATCGCCGGACATGGAGTGGCCGACGAGCACGACGTGCTGGAGGTTCAGCTGGGATATGACGCTGTCGATATCCCGCGCATAGTCGTCGGTGCCCCAATCGGTACGGTTGGTTCCCGATTCGCCAAAGCCGGGCAGGTCGATCGCGACGACGCGGTAGGCCTTGTCGAAATAGGCCTCCTGGTTGGACCAGTAGCCCTTGTTGAGGTCCCAACCATGTACGAACAGGAGCGTGGTATCGCCCTTGCCGCTGTCGGTATAGGCGATGTTGACGCCCTGGTCATCCACGGATTTGTTGGAAGAGCCGCCGCAGGCGGATAGCAGGAGGAGCGCGCAAGCAAACGTGACGGTGTGACGCATATGGAAAGGTTGATGAGTTCTGGCGTTGCCGGCGAAAATTAAATAAAAACTACCTTTAAGAAAAATGAAATCATGATCGCGTTTCTCGGTATGGGTCTTTTGGGTGAAAACTTTACCCGTGCGCTCCTCAAGAAGGGCGCGTCGGTCCGCGTCTGGAACCGGACCTACTCCAAGGCTTTGGCGCTGGAAGCGGTGGGCGCCAAGGCCCTGGCAGACGTAGCCGATGCCGTTAGGGGCGCGGATACCGTGCACCTGACCCTGAAAGACGACTCCACCGTCGACGAGGTGCTGGCCGCGGCCGCGCCCGGTCTCCTGCCGGGTGCGACGATTATCGACCACACGACGACCTCCGTTCCCGGCGCCATCGAACGGACGCGCGCGTGGAAGGAACGCGGGTTCACGTATGTGCACGCGCCTGTTTTCATGGGGCCGCAAAATGCCCTGGAGAGCACCGGCGCCATGCTCGTTTCTGGCGACCAGCAGGTCATCGCCCGGGTGGAGCCCGCACTTGCCCAAATGACCGGCAAGGTGCTCAATTTCGGCCCCGAGACCGGGCGCGCGGCGGCCATGAAACTGCTGGGCAATAATTTCCTGGTGTGTTTTACCGCGGGTATAGCCGATACCCTGGGGCTCGCCAAGGCGCTGCACGTGCCCGTGAGCGACCTGTCGATGCTGTTCGACACCTGGAACCCCGCGGCCATGTTGCCCAACCGGCTGAAGCGGATGACGTCGGGCGACTATAGCCAGCCTTCCTGGATGCTTTCGATGGCTCGTAAGGATACCGGCCTATTCCTGGAAGCGGCGCGCCAGGGCGGCGTCGACCTGACGGTCATACCCGCTGTTGCTTCGCTCATGGACCGCTGGATTGCGGCGGGGCATGGGGGGGACGACTGGACGGTGATCGCCAAAGATAGCGTGTCATAGCTTGTACACCAGGACTTCGCGGTCTTCGCCGGGCGGTTGGACGCGTTCCCGGTAGGTGAAGCCCAGTGTTTCCAATAAACGGATAGAACGGTCGTTGGCTTCGGAGACGATAGCCAGGACGTCGGTGCGGCCGGTGTAAGCGAGGACGGCGGCGGCGGCTTCGCGGGCGTAGCCGTGGCCTTCGTAGGCGGGGAGCAGGGCGTAGCCGAGGTCGGGGGTGTCCAGGTAGGTGCGCGTAAAGAAACCGCAGACGCCAATGGGGGTTTTGTTTTCTCTCAGGGTAACGACATAGGCTCCGAATCC
>NZ_DATJIY010000169.1:0-11175 GCF_035492835.1 Dinghuibacter sp. | reverse complement strand
ACCGCTTGCGAAGCGAGCTCCCTGGAGAGTTCCGCCAGTTGCCGCGCTTCGAGGCGCTCCAGGCGCTTTCGCAGGTCCGCGGACTCCGTAAGTAAGGAAGTCACCGAAGACTGAAGGTCCCTGGGATTCTTCAGGGATTCCCGCACGCCGCCCAAAACGCCGAGCTGCTCCTGCAAATACCGGTCGGCCGCAATACCCGCGACGGCCTCGATCCGGCGAACCCCTGCCGCCACGGCGCCCTCGGACACGACCTTGAAATAGCCCAGCTCACCGGTGCTCCCCACGTGGGTGCCCCCGCAAAGCTCGACTGAATAGGAAGGATCTATCATAACCACCCGGACGACGTCGCCATATTTTTCACCGAACAAAGCCATGGCCCCCAGCGCGATCGCCTCATCCTTGGGCATCTCCCGGATGACCACGGGTATGTTTTCGCGGATCTTCTGGTTGACCACGTCCTCTACAAGGCGAATCTCGGCATCCGTCATCTTGGCGAAATGCGAAAAATCGAACCGCAAATTCGCGGCGTTCACCAGCGAGCCCTTTTGGGCCACGTGTGTCCCGAGTACCCGCCGCAAAGCGGCATGCAGGAGGTGCGTCGCGGTATGATGCACCGCGGTCGCCTTCCGGATTTCCGGATTCACCTGGGCGACGACGGGGCCGTCGATGGCCGCCGGCAGGCTGGGCACGAACTGTATGGTGAGGTTGTTTTCCTTCTTCGTATCCTCTACGGGGACCGACTCCCCTCCGAACACCAGCGAACCGGTATCCCCTACCTGTCCGCCGCTCTCGGCGTAGAAGGGGGTCGTTTCCAGGACAATCTGATAGGACTCCTTATTTTTTGCCTTTACCTTCCGGTACCGCGTCACCCCGGTGATGGTTTCCAGGTTGTTGTACCCGATAAACCGCGAGCCGGGCTCGTTGTCCAAAACGACCCAGTCGCCCGTGTCCAAAACGGTTGCCGCACGGCTCCGGTCTTTTTGCTGCTTCATTTCGGCCTCGAAACCGGCCTCGTCGACGCCCAACCCGCGTTCACCGGCGATGAGCCGCGTCAGGTCCACCGGGAAACCATAGGTATCGTACAGCTCGAAGGCGGCCTTACCGTCGAGCGACCCGGCAGCCATTACGTCGTCCAGTCTCCGTAATCCCCTCTCCAGGGTCCGTAAGAACGCCTCTTCCTCCTCGCGAATGACCTTCGCCACGAATTCCGACTGCGCCTTCAACTCCGGGAAAACACCGGCAAACTGCGTAGCCAGCCCGCCGACCAGTTGATATAACAGAGGTTTGCTGTAGTTCAAATAGGTATAATAGTACCTGACCGCCCTCCGGAGTATCCGCCGGATCACGTACCCGGCGCCCGTGTTGGACGGCAGCTGCCCATCGGCAATCGTAAAGCTGATGGCCCGGATATGGTCGGCCATCACGCGGAACGCGACAGACGGAAGTGAATCGTCCGCCAGATAGGGCTTCCCGACGATACGCGACACAGTATCGATCGTCCCCGAAAAAACGTCCGTGTCGTAGTTGCTCTGCTTCCCCTGTAGCACCCGGACCAGCCGCTCAAAACCCATCCCCGTGTCCACGTGTTTAGCGGGCAGGGGTTCCAGGCTTTTATCCTTGAGCCGGTTGAACTGCATAAAGACGTTGTTCCAGATCTCGATCACCTGGGGATGGTCGGCATTGACGAGCGTCTTGCCGTCCACGGCGGCGCGCTCGGCATCCAACCGGCAGTCTACGTGTATTTCCGAGCTGGGACCGCAGGGGCCGGTGTCGCCCATTTCCCAGAAATTGTCCTTTTTGCTGCCAAAAATGATGCGTTCTTCGGCGACGTGCTGTTTCCAAAAATCAAACGCTTCCGAATCCCTGGCCAGCCCTTCGCCCTCATCACCGCCAAAAACGGTCACATACAACCGACCCTTGGGGATTCCATACACCGATGTCAGCAGTTCCCAGCTCCAGGCAATCGCCTCCTTTTTGAAGTAGTCCCCAAAGCTCCAGTTGCCCAGCATCTCGAACATCGTATGGTGATAGGTATCCACACCCACCTCTTCGAGGTCATTGTGCTTCCCGCTAACGCGCAGACACTTTTGGGTGTCCGCCACCCGGCGATAGCGGGGCTCCCGGTTCCCCAGGATAAAGTCCTTGAACTGATTCATCCCCGCGTTGGTAAACAGCAGGGTGGGATCGTTCTTGATGACGATGGGGGCGGAAGGAACGATCTCGTGTCCCTTGGAGCGGAAGAAGTCCAGGAAGGTCGTCCTGATCGAGTCGCTGGTCATCACAGGCGGCATTTTATTGATTTTGGAGTGTGAACCTTATATTTGCTTTCTTTCGAGCTGATTATGGGGTGCAAAGGTAACCAATTCGGCTCGGATTTTGCGGCCAGGGGCCAGCCCGAGGTGCTCGATCATGAAGAAAATAAAGTATTACTATAATACGAATACCCTCCGGTATGAAAAACTGGTAGTTCCACTGAGGGTGAAGCTGCTGAGGATATTGGGTTTTCTGTCAGCGGTCCTGGTCAGCTGCTTTATCGTAGTCTCCATTGCCTTTCAATACCTGCCCTCCCCGCGTGAAAAGCAACAGCTCACGAAGGTTTCCAACATCCAGGAACACTACGACGAGCTCAACCAGGAGGTCGAAAAACTAAAAAGCCAGATGCAGGACCTGGAAAAAAGGGATAACAGCGTCTATCGTTCCATCTTCGAGGCAAGCCCTATCCCGGACAGCGCCCGCGAAAAGGCGATGGCGTCCGAGGCCGAACAAAAGCTCGTCGCCACCATGGAGGACGACGACATCGCCCAGTCCATCGCTCAGTCCATGTCGACCCTGGCCAACCGGATGAAATATGAGCAAAAGTCCTATGACGACATCCAAAAGATGATCGCTAATAAGCAACAGCTGCTGGCTTCAACCCCGGCGATCCAGCCGGTGAGCAACAAGGACCTTACGCGGGTGGCCTCCGGATATGGTTACCGGATCGATCCCATATATAAAACCACCAAGTTCCACGCGGGTCTCGACTTTACGGCGCCCCAGGGCACCCCGATCTACGCGACCGCCAACGGGACCGTTGAGGTTGCTGGCTTTACGGAGGGCGGCTACGGCAACCACGTGGTCATTAACCATGGATACGGTTACCAGACGCTATACGGTCATATGTTCAAGGTAAAGACCCACGTCGGCGAGGCCGTCAAAAGGGGCGAGGTCATCGGCTACGTAGGGTCCACCGGGAAGTCCACCGGCCCCCACTGCCACTACGAGGTCCACAAAAACGGCGTCCCGGTCGATCCGATCTATTTCTTTTATAACGACTTGTCACCTGAGCAGTTCGATAGGATCCTGAAATTATCCAAGGCCAGCAACCAAAGCTTTGACTAATGGCACTCCAGCAGATCGCTTTCCCCTTTAGCGGGGACGAACAACCCGGTCAAAAGCCCCCGGAGGAACAACATGTCCCGCCGCCACCACCGGAAGAGACGCCCCTCACCTTCGAGCCGCTGATTCACCCCGATGCCACGACCGGCCAGCTGTTTCCCGCGCCCCCGAGCCCTCCGCCTGGCGAGCTCTTCGCCTGGGACCCGGCCCCCGAACCAGCGCCCAAGCCCACCCGGGCGCCCGCGGCCAAAGGCGCACGCGGTCGCAAATCCGTCAAGGAGCTCGCCGCCGCCGCCGACCTGATCGAAATACCCGAGGACGAAATCCTGTTCAAAAAACAATACTATCCTATCGGCGAGGTCGCCGCCATGTTCAAGGTCAACACCTCCCTGATCCGCTTCTGGGAAACCGAGTTCAGCGATATCCGCCCCCGGAAAAACAAAAAGGGAGACCGGTTCTTTACCCCACAGGACATAAAGACCCTGGAACTGATCCACTATCTGCTCCGCCAGAAAAAACTCACCATCGAGGGCGCCAAGGAATACCTGAAGGGCAACCGCCAGGACGGGGCGGCCCGGATGGAGCTGGTACGCTCCCTGGAAAAGATCAAGGCTTTTCTTCTGGAGATAAAAGCCCGCCTGTAATCTTATAATAGTAGAGAACTCCCTTGCGCAGGGCATACAATCCACCAAACACAATCTGGTATTTTTCCGCCGGCGGCAATATCAACCGGTCCTCCTGCAGGGTGCCGGGCTGATAACTAAAGAGCTGTCCCCCCACGACCCCGTAGATGTTTTTGCCAAAGACGCGGAGCCCCGTAAGTCCCTTGAAGGACAGTTTCACCTTGAATCCGCCATAGTAGTCGAAGACATAGATGCCCCGGGCCGTATCGTTGAGGTAGACCAGCCCTCCCTGGTCGACGATCTCTTCCGGCGTAATGCTTTCCCCGAACAGTTGTCTAAAGTCATCGGAAGTCATCACCGCCTGCCCCTGATCGCCGATGCGCTTGAGCTGCGCGTTCTGTTCGTCGAACACCCAGAAGTTATTGTCATAGGCCGCGGCCACGGTAGACGCCTGCAGGATTTGCGCCTGCCGCAGGTCGGATACGTACAAGCGCCCGAAGAACCGGTCGAGCGCCACCACGGTCATAAAGTCCTTATAAAATAATAATACCCGTAAAGGATTCGTCACGTCGACCGTCGTCAGTGAGCCATAGCGCCGCGTCTCGTTATACGCAGCCACGGAGTCCCCGGGGGCGGTATACTTCCGGATCTGGCCGTCGGTAGTAATCCCATAGACGTTCCCCAGGTTGTCCACGCGGAAATCTCCGGCCGCCAGCGGCAAAGTGCTCGTCAGCGACAGCCTCGATTGTGCGCAAATGGCGCTGGACGCAAACAACAGTATCGGCAGCAACATCCTCATGGCTTATAATATTGCAGCGAAACCGTCTCCCCGTCGAATACGGCGTAGCTGTCCCAATTGATCCAGTCCCCGGTATTGATGTAGCGACTGCCGGGCGACACCGCCACGTCGACCGGCAGGTGCCGGTGCCCAAACACAAAATAGTCGTAGTGCCGCTGTTTCAACACTTCCTTACAATAGATCAACAACCACTCGTTGTCCTCCCCCAGCCACTCGCGTTCCCGGAGCTGCCCGGTCGACTCGCGGCTCTTCCGGCTGAAATAGTTGGCCAACCCTATGCCTACGTATGGGTGCAGCGTCCCGAACATAGCCTGGCAAACGGGGTTCCGGAAAATCTTTTTTATAAACTTATACCCGTGGTCCCCCGGGCCAAGACCGTCGCCGTGGCCGATTAGGAACCGTTTTCCCCGCAACTCGAACTCCTTTGGCTCGTGATAGACCGGTATATTCAATTCCCGTTCAAAATACCCTTTCATCCACATGTCGTGGTTCCCGACGAAAAAGTGCACCGGAATCCCTCTGTCGGTTAGCGATGCGAGCTTCCCCAGGAGACGCGTATAACCCTTGGGCACGACGCCCCGGTATTCATACCAGAAATCGAACATATCCCCCAGGAGGAAAAGCGTATCGACGTTGTCCGCTATGCTATCCAGGAAAGCGCAGATCTTCCGTTCCCGTACCAGGCTTGCTTCCCGGTCGGGGGCCCCCAGGTGGAAGTCGCTTAAGAAATAGATCCGCTTCATAAGAGTGGTTACCGCTCCAGCAGGAATACAAAGACCTCCTTCGGTCCATGGATTCCCACAACAAGGGTTTTCTCGATATCGGCCGTGCGGCTGGGACCGGAGGCCAGGGTGATGAGGGAAGGCAGGCGTTCCGGGTATTTTTCTTTTATCTTTTGGATCCCCTCCTTTATGTCGTAGACCAGCTGGTCGACGTACGCGATACAAATATGGACGGGGACGTATACGCTGGTTGTCCGGCCGCTCGACTGGGCGCTGCTCATCAGGATAGAACCCGTCCGCGCCACCAGGTATTCGCAATCGGTGATCCCCGCCGCCGCCTCGGCGATCTCGTCGGTATAGACCAGGCGCAGCGGGCTCAACACATCCCTCAGGCGTTCTTCCTTACAAATCACCTGCCGCTCCTTCCAACCCCGTACCTGGACCAGGGACCGCAGGGCTTCGAGGAGCTCATCCGGACCCGCGCAGTACATGAATTTCCCTTTCAGCGCGGAAAATTCCTCGGCGAACTTTACCTCCAGCTCCTCCGGGGAGGGCTGGTAAACGGACGACGTTCCTTCGCTATTGGGAAAAGGGACAGGCACTGGGTTGCTCAGTGCCTGTCGGATTCGTTTGAGTATATTTTCTTTCGCAGACGAGACCTTCATCGATGCGATCAGATTTTTTCAACTTCGGGAGGTATTCCATTGAGCGGTGCGGGCGGTACGCCGTCGTCCACCACATCGATCCTTTTGTCCTCGTAGGGACGCTTTCCGATCAGGGCTTCCACGTCGCTTTGGAAGAGCACTTCCTTCTTCAGCAGCTCTTTCGCCAGTACTTCGACCTGAGTTTTTTTCGAGTTCAGGAGCTTTTGGGTTTCGATGTATGCCTTCTCGATCAGCTTCCGGACCTCTTCGTCGATCATCTTCCCGGTGTCCTCGCTGTAGGGTTTTGTAAAGTACCCTTCCTGCGCCGGATCGTAGAAGCTGATGTTCCCCACCTTCTCGTTCATCCCGTAGACGGTCACCATGGAGTAGGCCATCTTGGTGATCTGCTGGAGGTCGTTGGAGGCGCCGGTCGAAATCTTACCGAAGAATATCTGCTCCGCTGCCCGGCCTCCCAGCGTCATACACATCTGGTCGAACAACTGATCGGTATTGTAGAGGTACTGCTCCTTGGGCGTGTATTGGGCATACCCGAGCGCGGCCGTGCCGCGGGGGACGATGGTGACCTTCAGCAGGGGATAGGCGTGCTCGAGGTACCAGCCACAGATGGCGTGACCCGCTTCGTGGTAAGCGATGATCTCCTTCTCGTCGGGAGAAATGATCTTGTTCTTCTTCTCCAGACCGCCGATGACCCTGTCGATCGCGTCCTGGAAGTCTTCCATTTCGACCTCGGTCTTACCCTTACGCGCGGCGATCAGGGCGGCCTCATTACATACGTTTGCTATATCCGCTCCCGCAAAACCAGGTGTTTGCTCCGCCAGCTTCCGTATATCCAATCTGGAAGACTTTTTGATCGGCTTCAGGTGGACGTAGAAGATCGTTTCGCGTCCCTTTACGTCGGGGCGGTCGATCGTGATCTGGCGGTCGAAACGACCCGGGCGTAACAGGGCGCTGTCCAGGACGTCCGGCCGGTTGGTTGCCGCCAGGATGATGATCCCGCTGTCCGTACCAAAACCGTCCATTTCCACCAGTAGCTGGTTCAGCGTATTTTCCCTTTCGTCGTTGCTCATGATGGCGTTCCGCCCACGGGCACGACCTATAGCGTCTATTTCGTCGATGAAGATGATACAGGGCGCCTTTTCCCGGGCCTGTTTGAAAAGGTCTCTGACGCGGCTGGCGCCAACCCCCACGAAAAGCTCCACGAAGTCGGAACCCGACATGGAGAAGAAGGGCACCTGCGCTTCACCGGCCATGGCCTTGGCGAGCAAGGTCTTACCGGTACCGGGAGGTCCCACCAGGAGGGCCCCCTTGGGGATCTTACCCCCCAGGGAAGTATACTTCTTGGGGTTCTTTAGGAAGTCCACGATTTCCATGACTTCCACCTTGGCTTCGTCCAGACCGGCCACATCGCTAAAGGTGATGTTGACCTTGGTACCCTTATCGAAAAGCGTCGCCTTGGACTTGCCGATGTTGAAAATACCGCCGGGACCGCCGCCGCCGGCAGGGCCGCCGACCTTACGCATAAAGAGTATCCAAAGCCCTACGAACAACAACACCGGCAGCAGCAGCTGCAACAGAGGACCAAAATAGCTGTCCTCCGGGCTCGAGTCCGACTTAGGCCGGGAAACCTCGGGGTGGTCCTTGAAGTATTGCTGCATCTGGTTGTCGAAGTTCTTGGCGTCGACAACCCGGAACATGAACTGCGGCCCTTTTTCGATGCCGTTCATCATCGACGGGGTGATGCTGTTGGCTGCGAAAAGACCCTTGTAATAAGCCTTTTGCAGCGACCCGGTCTTTATGTAGACCCGTACTATGTCCTTATTGGGAACGACCAGGTAACGTTCTACGTCACCCTTGGCCACCATGGAATCAACGAAGTCTTCCCGGGTGATCGTGACGACGTCGGGGCTCTGCTGATGCCAGAGCTGAAAGCCGATAATCGTCGCGGCGATCAATCCGTAAACCCAATATATATTGAAACGGGGGCCCTTTTTGGGGTCCCTGCCGTCTCCGGTTCGTCCGGTGATATTGTTATCGTTACCCGCTCCCATCCTTCGCTCCTTTTTAAAATCGTCTTGTGCCATGTTTTTAATTGGAATCAGAGTTTTGAATTCAATTATTGCCCTTCGGGCCTTTGCGGCCCCCCTCGGGCGCGGGCTATGCCCGCCCTACCCCGCGTGTTCCATTTGGGGTGCGTCGCTCCACATTTCCTCCAAGCGGTAGAATTTCCGGGTTTCCGGGAGAAAAATGTGAACCACTATATTTACATAATCGATTAGTACCCATTGCATTGCCTGTGTCCCTTCGTGATGGTATGGCTTCTCCTGGCAGTGTACCTCTACCTCCTCCTTGATAAAATCGGCAATTGCCTTGACCTGGATATGACTGCTAGCCTGGCAGATGATAAAAAAGTCTGCGACGGCTTCCGGTATCTTCCTCAGGTCGAGGCTGACGATGTTTTCCCCTTTCTTTTGCTGGATGGATTGTATGATGGTTTTGAAGATCTTACTGCTCCTGGTTAGCCTTGAATTGCTGCTTTTCGGGCGGGTAGACAATATAGATAATGCTGCCAAATGTATGCTGTTTTGAGTTACTTTGCCAAAAATAACAAATCTGATCGGTTTCTCCTTTGTCGAATTGTCAACCGTTGACAGCACCAACAACTATGCCATGGCCCTCGTCCATGCAGGAATGGCGAGTCATGGAACCGCGGTTTTCGCCCACGACCAAACCGCCGGAAAAGGCCAGCGGGGTAAGCAATGGACCGCCGAGCCCGGCGCCAATATTATCCTGTCCGTCCTCGTAAACGCCTCGCCCATCCGGCGTCTGGAGCCATTTACCCTCAGCGCCGCCGTGGCGCTGGCGGCTTTTCGCCTGTTCACCCGTTACGCCGTCCACGAGACATCTATCAAGTGGCCTAACGATATTTACTGGCGTGACAGAAAGGCAGCCGGCATCCTTATTGAAAACGCCTATCGTGGTAAAGAGTGGCAGTGGGCCGTCATCGGTATCGGCCTAAACGTCAACCAGGTCAGCTTCCCCGACCTTCCCCGCCCCCCTGTTTCCCTCCGCCAGATCACCGGCCGCACCTTCGATACCATCCAACTGGCCCGCGAGCTCTGCACCCTCCTGGAAGAAGAATGGCAGGCGCTCATCGCCGACGGCGCCGCGACGCTGTCGCGCTACCAGGAACAGCTGTTACACCTTCATCAGCCCATCCGCCTGCGCCACAACGGCTCCATCATCGAAACGACGCCTCTCGGCGTTCTCCCCGACGGTCGCCTTCGCACCGGCGAGCGCAACTTCTCCATCGGCGAAGTCGAATGGATGTTTGACCACTGATTCTCATCGGCGACAAAGCCGTACCTTTGCGGAGCAAAAAAGAACTTTATGAAAATCGCCGTAGCCAAGGGAGATGGAATAGGACCCGAGATCATGGATGCCGTACTGCATATCTTCAACGCAGCAAAGGTTCCCCTCACATACGAATTTGTAGACATGGGCAAGTGGGTGTTCGACAAGGGATTCAGCACTGGTATGACGCCCGATGCGCAACAGGCTATCGAGCGTCTGGGAGTCCTTTTCAAAGGCCCCATGGAGACGCCCAAGGGCAAAGGCGTAAAAAGCATCAACGTCACCGCGCGCAAGGTCTGGAACACCTACGCCAACAAACGCGTCTTCCAGACCCTCCATGGCGTGGACACCGTTTTCTCCAAGGCCGGCATCCCGATCCGGCTCACCATCCTCCGCGAAAACATCGAAGACACATACGGCGGCATCGAGCATATGCTCACCCAGGATGTCGCGGTAAGCCGGCGTATGATTACCCGCCCGGGCTGTATGCAGTTCCTGCGCTATTGTTTCAACATGGCCGACAAGCAGGGCGCCCGCCGGATAACCTGCGCCCACAAGGCCAACATCATGAAGCTGACCGATGGCCTGTTCCTGGAATGTTTTAACGAGATCGCCCGGGAATATCCCCACCTGAAAGCAGATGACGTGATCGTCGATGACCTCGCAATGAAGCTGGTTACCAAACCCCAGGATTTTGACGTTATCTGTCTGACAAACCTGCAGGGCGACATCCTCAGCGACCTTTGCGCCGGTCTGGTCGGTGGTCTGGGCTTTGCGCCCTCCGCCAACATCGGCGAGTTCATCTCCATCTTCGAAGCCGTACATGGCACGGCCCCCGATATCGCGGGCAAAAACATCGCCAACCCCACCTCCCTCCTGCTGAGCGGTCTGATGATGCTTCGCCACCTGGGCCTCTGGGAGCAGGCCGCCACTATCGAAAACGCCTTGCTCCATACCCTCGAGCAGGGCATCCACACCGGCGACTTCGGCGACCGGTCCACCGTGTCCCTCAATACCACGGAATTCGCGGCGGCCATTATCGCCAATTTCGGGAAGCTCCCCGCCACCAGTGCCGTGCTTTCACAACCCAATCACCCGGTGGAGCTGCAGCTGGTGAAGCCCACCGAAAACCATATGCTCGTCTCCCCCACCCACGCCCACGAAACCATCAACGGCGTGGACCTCTTCGTGGAAAGCGCCGAGCAACCCGGCGCCGTCGCCGAAAAATGCCTCCGCCACCCCGGCGCCCATTTCACCCTCACCAGCCTCAGCAACCGCGGCACCCAGGTATGGCCCACCGGCTCCGTGTTCACCAACTGCGCCAACGTCTACACCGCCCGCTTCGAGAAAAAGGACGTCCCCGTCACCGTCCAGTCCGTCCTCGACCTCTGCGCCCGCGTCTCCGCCGACTTCAAGGTCTGCTCCTACGAGCTCCTCCTCCAATACGGCGACACCCGCGGCTATTCCCTGGCCCAGGGCCAATAGCGCCCCGCATCTCCAGTCCCGCGCCGCCCTCGACCCCGTCCGCGCCACTGGCCCGCGCCGGCGCGCCCGTGACCGTGCCTCCGTGACCGTGACCATGCCTCTAAGCACGGCGGGGCGGATGTGGGGTAGGATGCCTCTTTTACCCCGTTTTG
>NZ_DATJIY010000168.1:0-36956 GCF_035492835.1 Dinghuibacter sp. | reverse complement strand
AAATTCGTTTGGTTTTACGCCACTATCGGGCTGTTCGTCCTATTACTCGCCTGTATCAATTTCATGAACCTCAGCACCGCGCGCTCCGAGCGCCGGGCGCGTGAAGTGGGCGTCCGCAAAACCATGGGCTCCGCCCGGCTCCAGCTCATCGCCCAGTTCTATTGCGAGTCGATGCTCACGACGTTGCTGGCCTTTGCGATCGCCATCCTGCTGGTGCAATTGCTGCTACCCTGGTTCGACGGCGTGTCCGCCAAGACGATCCAATTACCCTGGACAAGTCCCTGGTTCTGGACCGCCGGGTTGGCCTTTACGCTGGGGACCGGTCTGATGGCCGGCAGCTACCCCGCGCTGTATCTTTCATCGTTCCGCCCCGTCAAGGTGCTGAAAGGGATATTCCGCGCTGGCCGCAACGCCACCCTGCCGCGCAAGGTGCTTGTCGTTTTCCAGTTCACCGTTTCGATCGCGCTGATCATCGGCACCCTGGTCGTCTATCGCCAGGTGCAATACGCCAAGGACCGGCCTGTAGGCTATACCCGCGCCGGTTTGATACAGATACAGATGACCAGCCCCGACTTCCAGGGAAAATACGACGTCCTGACCAACGCCCTCCGGGGCACCGGCGTCGTATCCTCCATGACGGAATCCTCGCAGTCGGTGACCGGAACCTGGTCGAACACCGGCGGTATCGAGTGGCCGGGTAAAGACCCTTCCGCCGAATCCGACTTCGCGGTCGTCCGCGTCACCCCGGAGTTCGCCAAAACCGTCGGCCTCGACTTTACCGGCGGCCGGGATTTCTCCAGGGCCTTTCCCACGGACAGCAATGGCCTTATCATCAATGAAGCGGCCACCCGATACATGCACCTCGACCAACCGGTCGAACAATCCGTACGATGGGAAAATGACTATGAGGGGGTACACAAGTCCTTCCGTATCCTGGGCGTCGTGCGCGACGTAGTCGCCAATTCTCCGTTCGAACCCGTCAAACAAACCATCTATACCCTGCGTCTCGACCAGCCCGGCTGGATCACCCTGAGGATAAACCCGCAAACCAGCGCCGCCGTAGCGCTCCCCAAAATAGCCGCCGTTTTTCACCGCCTCATTCCCTCCGCTCCCTTCGACTACACCTTCGTGGACGACCAGTACGCGACCAAATTCGCCGCCGAGGAACGCGTCGGTACGCTCGCCGGTTTCTTTGCCCTCCTGGCCGTACTGATCAGCTGTCTCGGTCTCTTTGGCCTCGCCACCTACGTAGCCGAACAACGCACCAAGGAAATAGGCGTCCGCAAGGTCCTCGGCGCCACCGTCGCCGATATATGGGGAATGCTGTCCGCCGACTTCGTCAAGCTGACCCTCCTTTCCTGCCTCGTCGCCACGCCCCTCGCCTACGTCCTTATGCACCGCTGGCTGGAGCAGTACGCTTACCGCACCTCCGTCTCCGGCTGGATGCTGGGCCTGGTGTCCCTCGGCGCCCTGGCGCTCACCATCACCACCGTCAGCCTCCAGGCTGTCCGCGCGGCGCGGCGCAAGCCGGTGGCGAGCCTACGCTCTGAGTAAAAGTTTTCCAATAGAAAACTTTTACTTATCTTTAGGTGGTGTTCAACATCATTGCCCGAAAAACCCTGCTGGACTACTGTAAAAAATACCCGGATGCTGCCTTTGCATTACAGGAATGGTACCATGAGTTGTTGCTGGGCAGTTTCAAAAGCTTCAATGAGCTCAAGCGGGTATATGCGAGCGCAAGCCTGGTGGGTGATGACAGGGTAGTTTTTAACATCATGGGGAACAAATACAGGTTAGTCGTGAGAATGGTATTCGAATACAAGGCTATACAGATTAAATGGTTCGGACCTCATGCAGCCTACGATAAGATTGACGTGCAAACGGTGACCTACAAATCAAAATAGATGATGACGTTACGGCCTATAAAAAACAAAAAGGATTACGAAGCTTACCTGGCTTGGGCAGACGAGCTTTTTGACAAAAAAATAAAGCCCAACAGCGCGGAAGGTGAAACCCTCCAAGTAGTCCTTCTACTCATCAAACAATACGAAGACCAGCACTACCGCATACCATACCCCGACCCCATCGAAGCCATCAAGGCCAAAATGGAAGAAAAGGGGCTCCGCAATAAAGACCTTGTGGGAAAGGTAGGCTCTAAAGGTTACATCTCCGCTGTCCTGAATAAAAGGAAGCCGTTAACACTGGAACTCGCTAAAATCTTCCACCGGGAACTGGGCGTGTCAGCCGACGTCCTTTTGTCTTAGACTACCACGTTAATCATCCTCCCCGGCACATACACCACCTTCTTATACGGCTTGCCGTCCAACCACTTCTGGACCACTTCGTTGGAGCGGATCAACGCCTCGATGTCCGCTTGCGAGGCGTCGAGGGCGATGTCGAGCTCGGTGCGGGTCTTGCCGTTAATGGCGATGGGGTATAGCTTGGAGGACTCCACCAGGTAGGCGGGATTCAACACAGGGTAAGCCGCGTCGAGGATGCTGCCGGGCATACCGAGCTGGTGCCAGAGTTCTTCGGCCACGTGGGGCGCGTAAGGCGTCAGTAGGATCAGCGTCTGCGAAAGCACGTCCTTTTTGTGGCAGTCGAGGTCCGACAGCTCGCTGGTCAAGATCATGAACGCACTCACCGCGGTATTGAAGGAGAAGCGCTCGGTATCTTCCTCAATCTTCTTGATCGCCTTGTGCAATACCTTCAACTCCTCGGGCGTGGCCGCGCCGGACGTCCAGAGGGCGCCCTTCGTTTCGTCGTAGAACAGCCGCCAGAGCTTACGGAGGAAGCGGTGTACCCCCTCGATCCCCTTGGTGTCCCAGGGTTTGCTTTGCTCGACGGGACCGAGGAACATCTCGTACATCCGGTAGGTATCGGCGCCATAGCGCTCTACGAGGGCGTTGGGGTTGACGGTGTTGAACTTGGACTTGCTCATTTTCTCTACCTCGGAGCCGCAGAGGTATTTGCCGTCCTCGAGTATGAATTCGGCGTCGGCGTATTCAGGACGCCACCGACGGAAGGCCCCGGTGTCAAGCTCGATCCCATCCACGATGTTCACGTCGACGTGCAGCGCATCGGTCTCGTAGGCGTCCTTCAGACCGAGCGAAACATATCTATTGGTGCCGCGGACGCGATAGACGAACCGGCTGCTCCCCTGTATCATCCCCTGGTTCACCAGCCGCTTGAACGGCTCGTCGAACCCGATGTACTCCAAGTCGAATAAAGCCTTTGTCCACATCCTGCTATAAAGCAGGTGCCCGACGGCGTGTTCGGTACCGCCGATATACAAATCGACCTGGTTCCAGTAATCGCTCAGGCGCCGGTCGCAGAATGCCGCAGCATTGTGTGGGTCCATGTAGCGTAGAAAATACCAGCTGCTGCCGGCGTACCCGGGCATGGTATTGGTTTCCAGGTGGCGGGCCGTCCAGGCCGGCACATTGGCCAGCGGCCCCTCGCCTTCGGGGCCCGGACCATATTTTTCCACAAAAGGCAGCTCGAGGGGAAGGTCGTGCAGTGGTGTCGCGACCCCGTCGATCCACTGGATCGGGAACGGCTCGCCCCAGTAACGCTGCCGGCTGAACGCCGCGTCGCGCATCTTGTAGTTGACCTTGCGACGGCCGATGCCCATCGCTTCAAAGCGTTCGATCACCACACCGATGGCGTCGCGCATCACGGTCCCATTCAGGAAATCGCTGTTGGACAGCACCTCGTCCTTGGTCGGGTTGGCGGCTTCGCCGGTATAGGCGTCACCGATGATATTCGTAATGGGGATGTTGAAATGCTGCGCAAAACGGAAGTCGCGCTCGTCTCCGCACGGCACCGCCATGATGGCGCCGGTACCGTAACCGGCCAGGACGTATTCGGATATCCAGATGGGCACGCGCGCCCCGGTAAAGGGATGGACCGCGTAGGCGCCGGTGAAGCAACCGGTGATCTTCTTTTCGGCCATGCGTTCGCGCTCGCTGCGGCTGTTGACATAGTCGACATAAGCGGAGACCGCTGCCTGATGGTCGGCCGGGACGATCCTGCCCACCAGCTCGTGCTCCGGCGCCAGCACCAGGAAATCCACGCCAAAGATCGTGTCCGGGCGGGTCGTGTAGACCTCCAGGCGATCGGTGGAACCGGCAACGTTGAAGAACAGGTTCGCCCCGAAACTCTTCCCGATCCAGTTGGTCTGCATCTCCTTCATGGCCTCGCTGAACTGTATCCGCTCAAGCCCCTCGAGCAGACGGTCGGCATATTCCGTGATACGGAGATACCACTGGCGGAGCTTTTTCTTTACGACGGGATACCCGCCGCGCTCACTCAGGCCGTTGATGACCTCGTCGTTGGCCAGCACGGTCCCCAGGGCTTCGCACCAATTCACTTCCCCATAACCGCAATAGGCCAGGCGGTATTGCATGAGGATGTCGGCGCGCTCGCGCGCGGAATAACCCGCCCAGTCGGCCGACGTGAACCGCAAAGACTCATTTCCGGGGCAAGGCGCCCCCTCATTACCCTCCATCGAAAAAGCAACCTCCAAACCGGCAATGGGACGGGCTTTCCCCGCCTTGCGGTCGAAATAGCTGTTGAACAACTCCAGGAATATCCATTGCGTCCACTTATAGTAATCCGGCTGGCTGGTTCGGAATTCCCGGCTCCAGTCGAAGCTAAAACCGATATTGTCGAGCTGTTCCCGGAAGGAACGGATGTTGGCTTCCGTAGTCACGGCCGGGTGCTGCCCGGTTTCGAGCGCGTATTGCTCGGCGGGCAGGCCGAAGGCGTCGTAACCCATCGGGTGCAGCACGTTGAAACCCTTAAGGCGCTTGTAGCGCGCGTATATGTCGGAGGCGATATAGCCCAGGGGATGGCCCACATGCAGACCGGCCCCGCTGGGATAGGGGAACATGTCCAGCACATAGTACTTGGGTTTGGAAAAATCATTGGAAACGCGGTAGGCGCCGATCTCGGTCCAGGTACGCTGCCATTTCTTTTCGATGTCTCTGAAATTATATTCCATAGTAATATTTCGGGCGCAAAGGCGTTATAGAGGAGAACAAAAATACGTACTTTTGGAAGCATGACCACCACGAGCAAGTTTTCCGCCAAGCGGTCCAAACCCAATTACTTCTTTTCGATCCTGGGCGTCGCCCTGGTGTTGTTTATCCTGGGTATCCTCGGTTGGATCGTCATCAATGCGAACAAGCTGGAAGAATACCTCCGGGGGAACGTCGAAATCCAGGCCTTTATCCGGGAAAATACTCCTCAGCGGGAAGTGGACAGCCTTAAGGCATATATCGCGGCGCAGCCGTACACCCGCCAGGTCGAATACATCTCCAAGGACGAAGCCAGGCAGCGCTTTATCAAGGACGGGAACGACGACTGGTCCCGGGTCCTCGACTACAACCCGCTCCCGGCCAGCCTTGATTTCCGGGTAAAGAACGAATACGTCAACCAGGACAGCCTGTCGGTCATCACCAGGGACATCCAGCAGCACCTGATCGTACAGGAGGTAAAATACCCCGTAGCCGTGGTAGACAACCTCAACCGGAACGTCCGGCAGGCCGAAATGATCCTGCTGGCCATCGTCATCCTCCTGGCCGTGATCACCATCGTCCTGATCGATACCACTATAAAGCTGGCGATGTTCTCGAACCGCTTCCTGATCAAAACCATGCAGATGGTGGGCGCGACACGCGTGTTCATCGCCCGGCCCTTTGACCTCAAGGCGGTCGTCAACGGGCTGATCAGCGCGCTGATCGCCATTGCGGCCGTCGCCACGCTGATCTTTTGGGCCGAACGGGCCTTACCAGACCTAAAGGCACTGAGAGACAATATGTTACTGGGTATATTGTTTGGCGGTCTGTTGTTCATCGGGGTGAGCATCACTTTCCTCAGCACCCACCGTTCCGTTGTCAAATACCTAAAAATGAAGCTCGACGACCTGTATTAGGTCAAATACCCTACATTTGGACCCTTAAACCAATAAACGCCAATGGCAAAGGAAGCCGTTAAGAAACCCGCCGAAACCGTCAAGAAACCTGCCGCAAAACCGTTTGCTCCCCTCTTCGAAGCTGGTAACATCCAATGGATGATCATCGGCGTGGTAGTGATCGTTTTGGGTCTCCTGCTGATGGCCGGGGGTAAATCCACAGACCCCAACGTTTTCAATCCCAGCGAAATATATAGCATCCGACGTGTCACCATCGCCCCCATCCTGGTTGTAGGCGGGCTGGTCATCGAGATCTTCGCGATCATGAAAAAGCCCAAAGCCAAAAAGGCATGAGCATCCTGCACGTCATTATCCTGGCCATCGTAGAAGGGCTCACCGAATTCCTACCCGTTTCCTCGACCGGACATATGATCGTGACGAGTTCGATCCTGGGACTCCCCAAGACCGATTTCCTCGAACTTTTTGAAATCTGCATCCAGCTGGGCGCTATCCTGGCGGTTGTCGTGCTGTATTGGAAGAAATTCTTCGACTTTGCCCGTTGGCGCTTCTATGGTAAGCTGATCGTGGCGGTCATCCCAGCCCTGGTGCTGGGCATCATCTTCGCCCATAAGATCAAGGAGCTCCTCAAGGAACCCGCGGTGGTGGGCGTAACCTTTCTTTTGGGCGGCATCGTGCTCCTGTTCATCGACAACGTCTTCAAACGCCCGACGATCGAGGACGAAGAAAACATCACCTATACCAAAGCCTTTGTCATCGGCATCTGGCAGTGCCTGGCCATGATCCCCGGTGTCAGCCGCAGCGCGGCCTCGATCATCGGCGGCATGCAGCAAAAACTCACCCGCCAGGTGGCGGCGGAATTCTCCTTCTTCCTGGCGGTTCCGACCATGGTCGCCGCGACGGCCAAGGACCTCCTGGACTACCACAAGGCCCACGGCCTGCTTGAATCCTCCGAGATCAAACTGCTGGCCCTGGGGAACGTCATCGCCTTCGTTGTAGCCATACTGGCCATGAAGTTTTTCGTGGATTACCTCAAGAAGCACGGCTTTAGGCTCTTCGGATACTACCGTATCCTGGCAGGGATCATCGTTCTCCTGCTCGTTTGGAAGGGCATCATCCAATAACGACCTTCGCTTATGCCAACGGCCTCCAAGAAAGTAATTAATGGTTGGGCCATGTACGACTGGGCCAACTCGTCTTATTCGCTGGTCATCACGTCGACCATCTTTCCCATCTATTACACCTCGGTGGCGCCGGAGCACATCCACTTCCTGGGCCATGCCTTCAGCCGCGCCGCCGTCGCCAGCTATTCGATCTCGCTGTCGTTCCTGATCATCGCCTTTTTGAACCCCATCCTTTCCTCTATCGCGGACTATAAGGGAAACAAAAAGAAGTTCATGCAGTTTTTTTGCTACGTGGGGTCGCTTTCCTGCGTCTGCCTGGTGTTCATGGACAGCACCCACGTCGTATTGGGGGTCCTGCTGTCCATTCTGGCGTCTATCGGATTTTCGGGCAGCCTGGTATTCTACAACGCCTATCTGCCGGAAATCGCCGCCGAGGAGGACCAGGATCGCGTCAGCGCCAAAGGGTTTGCGTTGGGATATGTTGGCAGCGTGATTCTGCTCATCCTCTGCCTGGCGGTAATCATGTGTAATGATAGTCTGCACTGGGGGCTGGGCGCCTGGCCCGCGCGCCTTTCCTTTGCTGCCACGGGGCTTTGGTGGGCCGGTTTTGCACAGCTTACCTTTAACGTGCTGCCGCCCAGCAAGCCGTCGGAGCAACACCCCGAGCACTCGATCCTGACCAACGGTTTCCACGAGCTGGCCAAAGTGTGGCGGCAGTTCGTCCACTACCCAACGATTAAACGCTATTTGACGAGCTTTTTCTTCTATAACATGGGCGTGATGACCGTGATGTATATGGCCACCTATTTCGCCGCGGATGAGCTAAAACTTCCCTCGGCCGATTTGATCCGGTGTATCCTGGTCATCCAGCTGGTTGCCATCGGCGGCGCCTATCTGTTCTCGTTGCTGAGCGCCCGCACGGGGAATATCTTCGTGCTGGGGGTGAACATCGTCATCTGGATCGGCATCTGCGTTATGGCCTATTTCACACATACTGCGATGCAGTTCTACGGGGTGGCCTTTACCGTGGGGCTGGTCATGGGCGGCATCCAGTCCATGTCCCGTTCCACCTATTCCAAACTACTCCCCGAGACCAACGACACCGCGTCCTACTTTAGCTTTTATGACGTTTGTGACAAGATCGGCACGGTTATCGGGACTTCGACATTCGGCTTGGTCGCTGACTCCATGGGCGGCATGCGCAATTCGGTGCTGGCGCTTATGGCCTATTTCATCATCGGCTTTGTCCTGCTCCTTTTTGTCAGGATGCGGCCCCAACCCAGCGTAGCCCATGCGCCTGCACACCATTGACACCGGATTCTTCAAGCTCGACGGCGGCGCCATGTTCGGGGTGGTGCCCAAATCGATCTGGAACAAAACCAACCCCGCCGACGCCAATAATCTCTGTAACTGGGCCATGCGCCTGCTCCTGGTAGAGGAGGGCGACCGGCTGGTGCTCGTCGACACGGGCATCGGGACCAAACAGGACGAGAAGTTTTTTTCCCACTATTACCTCCATGGGGACGACACCCTGGACGGCAGTTTGGCTAAACACGGATTCAGCCGTAACGATATCACCGATGTATTCCTGACGCACCTCCACTTCGACCACTGCGGCGGAGCGATCGCCCCTGGCGGAAAGCCCGCCTTCCCGAGCGCCACCTACTGGAGCAACCGCGAACACTGGGACTGGGCTGTACATCCCAACGACCGGGAGAAGGCGTCTTTTTTAAAGGAAAACATACTCCCCATAGAGCAAAGCGGGCAGCTCCGGTTCCTGGAGACCGAGGGCACCGGTCTCGGTGTAACTGGCGCGGGCGCTGTTGCCCCCGGTACCCCCGGCGGCCGCGCCCTCTGGCCCGACGGCCCCTTCGATGTCCGCCTGGCCGGCGGCCACACCGCCGCGATGATGCTCCCGCAGATACAATACAAGGGCCGCACCCTGGTCTACATGGCCGACCTCCTGCCCTCGGTGGGTCACCTGCCGCTGCCGTATGTCATGGCCTATGATATGTTTCCGCTGAGGACGCTACAGGAAAAGAAAGACTTCCTGGAAGAAGCCGTGGACAACCAGTACATCTTGTACTTCGAGCACGATCCGGTAAACGAATGCTGCACGCTAAACCGCACCGAAAAAGGCATCCGGGTGGCGCAAACTTTCAAGCTGAGCGAGCTTTAGAAGCCCATAAACGACGTCAGGTTATATCGCAGCCCGTGGTATTTCATCATGTCCACCTTGACGCTCCCTACGGTGATCGGGCTTTCGATGCGCAGGGGAATATGGTTCCGGTCGTCCGACACCCAAACGGTCATACCTTCACCACCCTGGAACATCGTCCCCTTGATCAGCAAGGGTTTGAATTTGATGGCGTGGAACTTGCCGTAACGGGTTTTGACGACCTCCTTTCCCAGGTAGCGTAAGTACAAATTATACGTCTGCGAATCCAGGAACATATTGAATGGGATCTTGTCGTCTACCTTGTAAGCGTCGAAATTGATGTTGCGGGCATAGTAAATAGAGCTTAACACATCCTGGATGCAAGGCGGGGTTTTGAAAAGACCCTTGGTCGTGGTAGCCGTATTGGTTACGTCGTTAAAGGAAACGTTCTCATACAGCTTGTATCCGCCTTCATCCACATTACGGATAAACTTCACCGGTTTAAGGCTGGCGGTGTCGATATAAGACTCGTACCGGTCCCGCACCTTGAAAATCCCATCAAAAAACGAGTTGGTCTTGCCGTCGCCCACCGCATGGTAGACGGGCTTACCGTTCATTTGTTCCAAACCCACCGAAAAGATGGCGTCTCCACCCCAGACATACACGCCCGCGAGCGTATAGTATACACTGAACGTAACCGATTCCCCCGCGACAAAGGCGGTATTGTGGATACCGCAGAAGTCGTTACCCGCATTTTGCGAAACCGAGGTGCCTAGCAAGGTCATCAACAAACAGGTCCGGAGCCGTGTCATTAGTCTTTGATGATTTTAATCCCTAAAATTAGTAAGCCACCCAGGAGGGCGGGGATAATCAAATTTATGATCCAAATGACAAATGATGCGAACCCAACCCCCATTGAATTATTGTTAAATAATCCCAAAAGCGTGATGGCCACCCCCTGCCTGATCAATGGTTCTGTAAGGGTAATGGTCGGAATGACTGCCAGGATCAGCATCAATACGCTAACTGCCCAAAAACCCTGCCACCAGGTAACATCCACCGAGAACAGCCGGAACACCAGAATATATTGGGTAACAAAGACGACAAAACGGATGGTCGATAGCAAAAGCATGGAGGCCAGCAGCGGCCATTCATAATGGTCGAGGACGGCGATGTACGGTTTGACCTTGCGCAAGGCCGGGATGGCTTCCAGGATACGGACCAGCCATGACAACCGGAAATAGAGGACGACCGTCAGCGCGCAAAAGGCCGTTCCTCCGTAAATCAGGACGTCCAGCCAGAAGGGCGTGAGTCCGTGCTTGTCGAGGGCGCCGCGGCTGAGGTTCGCGAGCAGGTAACATACGCCGAGTATCCCCATGACCATGGTCACGATCAGCTGGCTGACACTGGTCACCATATTCAGCGAAATCGCCTTGAGCCGGTTCTCCGGTTGGAGATAAAGGATACGTCCGCCATATTCGCCGATGCGGTTGGGCGTATTGATCGAAATAGAGACGCCCGTGAGCACCGAGAAATACGCTTTGCGAAAACTGATGGGTTCGAGCTGCCGTACAAGCAACTGCCACTTCCTGGATTCGATGCCCCAGTTGACCAACATCAGGAGCAGTGTCGCCCCCAGCAGCAGCGGGCCGTCTCCCCTTAGCGAGCTCCGGATGCTCGCCCAGGCTGCCTCCCGGTTTGGCTGGCGGATGATATGTGTATAAGTAGAATATCCTACCCACAAGATCACGATGGGACCAAGAAAGTAGTTGATGAAGTTCCTGAGCTTCCGGTTAACAGGCATAAATATTCTTCAAACGTACGTATCTTTCGGGGAATGGAGACCATTATACTGGGCATCGACCCGGGCACCCTGGTGATGGGATACGGACTGGTGGCGGCGGAAGGGAAATCGGCCCGGTTGCTGACCATGGACGTGCTCAAGCTGTCGCCCAAGATGGATAGCTATGAGCGGCTGCACCTGGTCCATCAAAAAGTCACGACCATCATTCAAACGTATAGACCCACCGCCTTCGCGATCGAAGCCCCCTTTTACGGTAAGAACGTACAAAGTATGCTAAAGCTGGGCAGGGCCCAGGGCGTGGCCATCGCCGCGGCGATGCATGCCGGGCTCCCGGTCCGGGAATATCCGCCCAAGACCGTGAAGCAGGTCATCACGGGCAAAGGCAACGCCGACAAGGAACAGGTATTACGGATGCTCCAGCACATCCTGGGTTTCCAGGCGCGCCCGGAGTTTTTAGATGCCACCGACGGATTGGCCGTGGCACTGTGTCACCATTATCAGGCAAATTCGATTTCGGGGACGACAGGGGGGAGAAGGTCAGTGCAAAAAGCGGCGGATTGGGGTTCTTTTATCTCGGCGAATCCTGGCCGCGTGAAGGGGGTTTGACCCGGGCGCCGATGCGGCCGGTGGTGGCGTTTAGCCTTGCGCCAGCGCCGCTACGATCTTCACCTGTGCGCGTCGCAGGTCTTCCGGGGTCACGCTGAGCTTGCCCCGGGTGAAATTCAGGTCGTCCGATGAACGGATCGGCACCAGGTGCAGGTGTGCGTGGGGGACTTCCAGACCCACCACGCTCAACCCGCAACGGTCGCACGGAAAAGACCGCTCGATGGCCCGGGCCAGCGGTTTTGCAAAAACGAGCATTTCGGACAGGTAATTGTCCGGCAGGTCGAAAAACCGGTCTATCTCGATCTTGGGCACGACGAGGGTATGTCCCTCCACCAGTGGAAAGATGTCGAGAAAGGCAAAAAAATGATCGTTCTCGGCTACCGCGTAGCTCGGAATCTCACCAGCGATGATCTTGGAAAAAATAGTCATGTTGACGGTTGGCGCCGGAGCTCCGGCACGGCTAGATTCCGATATGGTCGATCTTGAATTTCATCAATCCGTTCGGCGCGGTGACCTCGGCGACTTCCCCCACGGACTTGCCCAGCAACCCCCTCCCGATGGGAGAAGTCACTGAAATCTTGCCGCTCTTGAGGTCCGCCTCTTTTTCGGAGACGATCTGGTAAGTCACCGTTTTTTTGGTGCTGACATTGGTGATCGTGACCTTCGTCAGGATGGAGACCTTTGACGTATCGATGCTGTCGGCTTCGACCACGCGCGCATTGGCGATAGCGTTCTCGAGTTCCGCGATCTTTGCTTCGTGAAGACCCTGGGCTTCCTTGGCCGCGTCATATTCTGCGTTTTCCCTTAAGTCTCCTTTTTCCCGGGCCTCGGCGATCGCCCGGGCAATTTCGGCCCGCCCGGACGTCTTGAGCCGGGTGAGCTCTTCCTTCATCGTGTCCAAGGTTCCCTTGGTCAAATAATTAATCCCACTCATAGTTTCCACATTTAACAACGCCCCTTGGTGGGGGGTGAAAAAAAATACAACGCCACACGTGTGTGCAGCGTTGCATGTCCTGCAAATATACCAATTTGCCTGAAGATACTCAAAAATGCTTATTTATCCAAGCCCAATTTTTCGAGGATCACCTTGCTCATCTTGTAGAAGGATTCATGACTATAACCCGCTATGTGCGGGGTTATCAGCACGTTCGACTGGCCGGTCAGCCACTGGAGCTCGGCCTTTTCTTCCGGGGTGTAGGTTTCCGGACGTTCATTTTCAAGCACATCCAGACCGGCCCCGGCGATCCGGTTTTCCTTGAGCGCCTGTACTACGGCTGTGGTCCTTAACACCTCACCTCGCGACGTGTTCAACACCCAGGGTTTTTGACCCAGGGACCGGAAAAGGGCCGTGTCCGCCATGTGCCGTGTCTCCCCGGTCAGCGGTACGTGGAAGCTCAGGACGTCCGCATAACGGCAAACCTGCTCGAGGCTGGCTTCCCGTATATTGCCCCTGGCAAAACCCGACTTGTATTTATCATAAGCCAGTATGGTGACGTCGAAGCCCTGTAATTTTTTGGCAAAAGCGGCGCCCGTATGTCCAAACCCCACGATCCCGACGGTGCGCCCGCCCAGCTCCCACCCCCGGTTAGCGTCCCTTTTCCAAAGTCCTTCGCCCACTTCGCGATGGCTCCAGGCGATGCGGTTCATCAGCCCCAGCAACATCCCCAGGGCGTGTTCGCCCACGGCGTCGCAATTCCCTTCGGGGCTGCTCACCACTTTGACCCCCCGGGAACGGGCAAATTCGACGTCGATCAGCTCCATGCCGCTCCCGAGCCGGCCGATCCAACGCAGGTCCTGCGCCGCTTCCAGCAGCGGTTGGTCGATGGGGATGCGGGTGGAGACGATGAGGCCTTCCACGCGGTCCAGCGAGTTCTTCAATTCGTCGTAAGTAATGTCCGGTTTGTAGTCTACCTGGTAGCCGTGCAGGGGGAGCCGTTCTCTGAGGATTTCATGGCTCTTCGCGGTTATGATCACCTTTCGCATACCCGCAAAGTTATGCCGCGGAAAGATGCCCGCCTAGTTCATCCTATGCGTAAGCGCCGCAAACTCGGCAACGCTCAACTGTTCGGCCCGCCTGTCGAAGAGCGGGTCGCTCAGCGTCTCCGGCGCAAAAAGTCCCCTCACGGCGTTTCGCAGCATCTTACGGCGCTGGTTGAACGCTGTTTTGACCAGCAGTCTGAGGTGCTCCTCCGACCGGAAGTCGGGAACGTCCGTCCTGGGGGTCAGCCGGATAACAGCGCTCTTGACTTTGGGAGGAGGGGTAAAGGCGTTTTCCCCCACCTCGAACAGGTACTCGACCTGGAAAAAAGCTTGCACCAACACGCTCAGGATACCATAGGTCTTGGACCCTTCGCGCGCGGCCACGCGCTGCGCCACCTCCTTCTGGAACATCCCGACCATGCATTCGACCTGGTCTTTCCAGTCCAGGACGCGGAAAAGGATCTGCGTGGAAATATTATACGGGAAATTGCCGACGAGCGTGAAAGGCCCGGCCCAGGGCGCGGGAATGTCGAGGATACTGCCCTTGATGAGCTTTCCGCGGATGGCGGGGTAGGTCGCTTCCAGGTAGGCCACTTTTTCGTCGTCGAGCTCCACGGCCGTAAAAGACACCCCTTCCAGCTCCAGCAGGTATTTGGTCAGGGCTCCGCCGCCCGGACCTACTTCCAGCAAGCGCTCCAGCGGCCGCTCCCGCAGCGCTTCCACGATCCTGCGCGACACGTTCTCGTCCTTCAAAAAGTGCTGCCCCAGCGATTTTTTTAGGGTGTACATGGCCTCAAAAGTATATTTTTACGCCAAATTAGACGTAGATGAGTGCAGAATACAGGAAGCCCGTCATCGGGCTGAGCTCGGGCGACATCAACGGGATCGGTCCCGAACTGATCATAAAGACCCTGAGCGACCCCCGCTTGCTGGAGCTGTTTACCCCCGTCGTTTTCCTTAGCGGCAAGGTCCTGAACTTTTACCGCAAATCGATACCGGATATCAACCTCAACTTTCATAACCTCAAGGAACCTGGTCACTACAACCCCAAGATGGTGAACGTCGTGAATTGCTGGGAAGAAGACGTCAACGTCACCCCGGGCCAGCTCACCGAGCTGGGCGGCCGCTACGCGATCCGCTCCCTCAATGCCGCCGTCAAGGCGCTCCAGGAGCAACTGATCGACGGGCTCGTCACCGCGCCCATCCACAAAAGCAACGTCCAGAGCGACGAATTCCCCTATACCGGTCACACGCCTTACCTCAAGGCCTGTTTCCAGGCGTCGGATGCCCTGATGCTGATGACCGCGCCCAACCTCCGGGTCGGCCTGGTCACCGAGCACGTCCCCGTCAAGGACATCGCCCAATATATCACCCGGGAAACCGTTTCCAGCAAGCTGCAGATCCTCCACGACGCCCTCCGCCGCGACTTCGGCATCGACAAGCCCCGCATCGCGGTTCTTGGGTTGAATCCCCATGCCGGGGACGAGGGCCTGATCGGGAAAGAAGAAGAGACCATCATCAAGCCCACGATTAAGGAGCTCAAGCACCATAACCTCCTCGTCTTTGGCCCTTACAGCGCCGACGCCTTCTTCGCCCGCGGTCAGTACGAAAAATTCGATGCCGTGCTGGCCATGTACCACGACCAGGGTCTGATCCCCTTCAAGTCGCTGGCCACCGGTGACGGCGTAAACTATACCGCCGGTCTCCGCGGCATCCGCACCTCCCCGGATCACGGAACCGCCTTCGACATCGCCGGCAAGAACAAGGCCGACGCATCCTCCCTCCGCGCCGCGATCTTCGCCTGTATCGACATCATCCGCGCGCGCAAGGAGTACTCCGACAACCACCGGAATCCGTTGAAAAAGATTTCCGCGCAGGTGGTGGGCAATGCGGAGGACGAGCGCGGGGCGGAAGAATAGCGTGCCTCCGGCGGCCGCCCCCCGGCCAAAAAATGGTTAATATTTCTGACGAAGCGGTGAATATGCTAAATTAATTAGTAAATTTACCTTGGTAAATACACAACCAAATGGCCTACGCTGCCGCGTTAATATCATTCGCCTTCGTAAAGAGAGGGATCATGGAGGGGAAGCCGGTGACCCAGATGAAGGTGCAGAAGATGGTTTACTTCGCCCATGGCTACCACCTGGCCAAATATGGCACGCCCCTGATCACGGAAGGATTCGAGGCCTGGAAGTTCGGCCCGGTGATCCCGTCGATCTACGAGACGTATAAACTCTATGGGAGCGAGGACATCGTGGACACGACCCTGATCCCGGACGAGCAGCACCTGGAGCTGGAATTGGCGGAGCTGGGCGCCAGGGCCGAGGACGCTATCAATTACACCTGGGACGCGACCGGGGACGTATCGGCGCGCGACTTGTCCGCCTGGACCCATAAACCGGATTCCCCCTGGGCGGAGGCCTTTAAACCGGACACGATGTCCATCCCCATCAGGAATGACCGGATCGAGAAATATTTTACCGGGGTATTGACTTCCAATGGCTAGTTCCAATGGCTAGAGACCTCTCCGTCCGAACCCCCGAATCCATCAACCAGGAAATGACCGGCACACAGGCTGGCGCCGCCCTACCGGCGGACAGCGCCTTCGTGGAAGAAGAGCAAACCCTCAATGTCAAGAGGGAAGAAGAAGTAAGAAAGCTAAAAATCCAAAACGACCTTCTCCAGGCCAAATTCGAGAAGATCACCGGCGATAACAAGGCCCGGAAGACCCACAGCCTCCTGATATTCGTCATGGTGTTCTTCTGGCTTGTATCGGTGGTCGCGCTGCTGGCGTTGAGCGGTCTGGGCATACTCTGTCTATCTGACAAGGTCCTCATCACCCTCCTGACGACGACCACGATCAATGTGATCGGGTTGTTGGTGATCGTGGCGAACTACCTGTTCAACAAAAACAAGTCAACGTAGCGCGCGCCTGCGCCCGTCCGGAGGCCCCTATTGAATGATGCCGTCGGGCACCCCCTTGTTCACCACATACTTTGCATACAGCAGCGTAATCTTCCCCTTCGCATCCGCCGGCGGCGCCGGCGCATTCGCGGACCCGTGGGGATCGTAGTCCAAAGACAACCCCTTGGGCAGCTTGTAGCCGGCGGTGTTGAAAATGAATTCCGCCTTGTCGGGGAGGGCGTAGGCAGCGTACCGTCCATAGTCGAGGTCGAGCTCGAAAGTGCCGTTGTTACGGGTGCTTGTGATGGCCCGGCGGACCAGCAGGGTGGTCTCGTCGATATAAAGGGTCGTAAGGACGATGTCTCCCCCGTCTTTGAGCGGGACCAGCTTTACGACGCGGAGACCGCCTTCGTTCCCGGCGTCGACGGCAGCGAAGTCGCCTTCCTTGAGCAAGGCGTTCAGACTGACGTTGAGACCGCCTTTTGGCAGGATCGAGATACCACCCTGCTTGATCACGCGGAACTGGTCCGGCCGTTTGAAATAGACCCTTACATCCGAGGGTGGCACCTTCATAAACGACACATCGATCACCAGCCGCGCGTCCGCGGAGTAGTCGCGCACCGACTCCACCTTCGCGCGCACCGCCGCCAGCAAGACCTTCACGTCCCGCTGCGGCGACACGGCCGTGTGGCGGGCGGTCGCACGAGCAAATGACGCGCGGCCCGCAGGCGCCGCGGCCAGTGCCGCCCAGAAAAACATCGCGATACGTAATCCCATAACTAGCTCAAAATATCTTTTCTCTTAAAAATACCCCATCCCACCCCCGCCAACACCACGATATGCGCCACGAGGATACCCGCGGAGCGAAGTATATCCCTCCAGGGGACGGGCGAATAAAAAAAACCCTTCCACCCGAGCATATGCGTCGTAAAAAGATAGGGTTTCAGCCGGTCGAAAAAAGGGATATCCATGGTGCTGAGGATGGTTAGTACGATGACGACGCTGACCGTGGCGACGATAGGGCCGATGGCGTTTTCGGAGAGGATGCTGAACAGGAGCGCCAGCGAACCGACGACCGTCATCGCGACGGTGGCGAAACAAAACGCGGCAAAGTAGCGCCAAAGGATGTCTCCGGAGAGGATCAGGTCCATCTCGGTGTTGCGCATGATCATCAGGTCGCCGCGCCCGAATATGAGCACCGAGCCCAGGAGCGCGAGCAACGCCATCCAAACCAACAACGACACCGTATACACGAAGGTGGCGGTGAATTTGGCCGCCAGCAGCTGACCACGACCGGGTGGTTTGGTCAACAGCAACCGGAGGGTGCCGCCCGCGGCCTCCCCGGCGATCATGTCCCCAGCGACGAGCGCGATCAGGAGCGGGACCTGCATCAGGAACGTCTGGAGGATGATGTAACAAACCAGGTAGCCGTTCAGGATGTGACCGCTTAGGTCGAAGGAGCTCGTCAGGGACTGCATGCCGAAACGGATATAACTTTCCCCGTCGGAATAAAGTCCCAGCTGGATGAGCCACACCATGGCCGCGATCGCCAGGAAACTGATGTAGGTCCGGGGCTTCCGGAATATCTTCCAGAGCTCAATGCGCAAAAGGGGCCACATGGGTTGCGGGGGCGGTTAGTTGTAAGAAATAGTCTTCCAGGGAATGCCGGGGCTCCAGCCGGGTGACCCGGACGCCGTGGGAAACCAGGAATGCATTCAGCGAAGGCACTTCGGCGCCCGGCAGACGCAGCGTCAGATACCGGCCGTCAAGCGCCGCAGCATAGGGCGACCCGGCGAGCAGCGCGCGCGCCGCGGCATCGTCTTCGGTCTCCAGCAACACCAGCGTGTCAGAAGGATTCAATAGCTCGGCGGACGCGCCTTCCACGATTTTACGTCCCCTGTCGATGATCAGCATACGGGTGGCGATGACCTGTACCTCGCTCAACAAATGCGAAGAGACGATCAATGTTTTTTTCCGATCCCTGCTGAGCGACAGTATGAGGTTACGCATATCGGCGATCCCCTGGGGATCGAGCCCGTTCGTAGGCTCGTCCAGGATCAGCAGGGCCGGGTCGTGGACCAGCGCGGCGGCCAGGCCCAGGCGTTGTTTCATCCCCATCGAATAGGTGGCGGTCTTGTCGTCGGCCCTGGACGCAAGCCCCACAACCTCGAGCTGTTCGAGCAGCGCGGCCCGGCGCAGGGGTTTGCCGCTCAGCCGGGCAAAGACGCGGAGGTTTTCCAACCCAGTAAAAAAGGGATATAATTCCGGCTGCTCGATGACGGCGCCCACCTGCCGCAAAATATCGCGGCGGTGAGATGCCAGGGATAGGCCAAACAACTCTATATTCCCGGAGCTGGGGCGGATCAGGGACAACAACATCCTCAACGTGGTGGACTTGCCGGCGCCATTCTGTCCCAAAAAGCCGTAGACGTCCCCTTCCTCCACGGTAAACGAGAGGTCATTTACCGCGGTCAATGTATCAAAATGTTTCGTCAGGTTCCTGACGCGCGCAACGGTCGACATGAGACCATAAATATACGGCTACTTGGGCAGGTAAGACTGCAGCGCCTTTACATACGCCGAAAATGCATCGACACCCACAGGCGTCACTTTGCAGATCGTCTGGGGATAGTTGTTCTTGAATTGCTTGACGATCTCGACATACCCCGCTTCCTTAAGCTTGTTGAGCTGAACGCTGAGATTGCCCGCCGTGGCGCTCGTCTTTTCCTTCAGGAACGTGAACTCGGCCTCCTTGACGCTGATCAGCAGCGACATGATGGCCAGCCGCAGCTGCGAATGCAATATCGGGTCCAGCTCTTTAAAGTCCATGACGCAAAGATTCGCCCTGACGATAGCGCGCCCGCACCATATATCCCGGTATGATCCAGGCGATCAGCATACCCGCCGCGGGCATGAGCAGCTGCTCCGCGTCCGGTAAAAGGGGGGTGACCAATGACAGTATCCAGCAACCGATCGCGCCAACCACCAGGGGTTTGAATTTCAGGATGGTCCCGCACAGGAAAGTGGGTATCCCATACAGTACCAGGATGATCGGGTTGACAAAAACATAAAAATCCCTGCCCACCGCGTGGTAGATATTTCCGAGCGCCACCGTCACCAGGAGCAGCGCCACCACGAACGCTATCCACACGGCGACCAGGATATCGTCGGTATAGGTCCTGACCCGCCGGCGACGCCGCTTGTTCCGTATATACCAGAACTGATAGCCCAGGGCGACCCACGTCAGCAACCATACGACCGAGTGCCAGGGCACCTCCGCAAACCGGAGCACCAGGTAGTCCGTGACACTACAAAAAGAGACGATCCACCCCCATAATAGCAAGAGGTGGCCGTCTTCGTTGAAATGACTTTTGGCGGTATTGATCATCTCTTCGATGATCCGCAGGCTATCCTGCCCGCTCATGGGTTCTTCTTGCATGGGTTGTCGGGTTGAATAACATGGTCTAGTTGCACATCGACAGGAAGTAGTCGGTGGCGTGCGCCCCCCACTGTGGCGCAATATCGGACGCCGGCTTGAAGGAAGCAAACATCGTTTTGGCTTTTTCGAAGATCGGCTTGGCAACGGCTTTGCCACCCCCGAAGGCTTCGGGCGTATAGAACTTGGACTGCCCTTCCAGGTACACCGGCCGCGGATTGCCCGGGTCGAGCTGCTCGGACTTCTGGATAGCCTCGCCGGAGGCGGCACCGTATTGCATATAGCGGTTCTGGGGATCCACCATCAGGTGACAGGTGGCGATCATGGAGCGGATGACATAGGTTTCGGAGGTTGGCTTGTCCAGGGACTCCGCCTTGGATATAAGGGTCTCGGCCTTGTCCGCGATTTCGTCGGCCTTGGTTTTATCGGTACCCAGCATGACGCTCATAAGCTGGCAATAGGCGGCGTAGTAGTACGGCAGACCCTGTGTTTTTTCCGCGTCGGCGATGCGCTCGAAACGGTTCGCAAGATCGACCATGCTGGCCACGGTGTGGGCGGTATCGAGCTGGTCCACGGACTGTTTCATGGCATCGTGGTATTTGGCGCTTTGCGCGCGGGCGCCGGCGGTGAATCCGGTGGCGATCACGAGGGCGATGACGGTTGAAAAGAAACGTTGCATACAGATTGAATTTATAAGTTATTATTGATGGCATCCTGTGTCCGGTCGACGCCGAAGCTGATAAAACAACCCACGAACAGGAAGCGACCGGCCGGAGGCTCGATGGCTTGCTTGATCTGGTTGTCGTACGAGTAGTTGTAGCCGTCGACCTCCTTTATATTGAGAATGTTGTTCAGGGACAATACCCAGACCGTAAAGTGCCGGCTGTTGGGTTTGCTCAGGGTAGGGATATAGTTAATGCTGAGGCTCATATTGTTGTAAGGAATGGTTCGCCCCTGGTCCGCGATATAATAATAGTCCTTTGCGTAGTCCGAAATATTGTAATACGGTCGCCCGGTCGCAAAGCTGTAACTCACGTTGAAACCGGTTTTCCACTTCTGCACGAATTTCTTGACGACGACCGAGGCGGTATGCCGGGCGGCGAAACTGGGTTCCATTTCGTAGGGGAAATTCAGGTAGTCGCGCTTGGTATCCAGGTAAGAATAGGATACCCAGTAGTCGATCCCCTTGAAGGTCTTTTTGTCCCGCCAGAATAGCTCGATACCCTTGGCGTAGCCAAAACCGTTACCCGCCGTATCCGGGAAGGTCTTGGTGAGGTAGTTGTACTTTTTGTAGAACCCTTCCAGTCGAAACGTGTGGTCGAGGTCCATGATCTGGTAGTTGGCGATGTAGTGCGTAGCCTTCTGGTAATCCTTGTCCTGCCCGAAGAGCAGGTAGTTGTTGTCGGGTTTCTGGTAGAAGACGCCATAGGCCAGGGAAAACTGCCCGGGTCCGACCTTGTAGGCGGCAGACAGGCGGGGCGCCACGTCGGTCTTCGCCAGGAGGCTCGAGTATTCAGCCCGTCCGCCCAGCTTCAAGGCCAGCAGCGGCGTTATATAGATGTCCGCCTCCGCAAAAGCCGCCGTATAATTATCCGTCCACCCCGTAGTCACATGGGGAATGGTATCGTTGTAGAATTGACTTTGATAATATCCATACTGGTATTCACCCCCTACCCGGATGGCGCTCAAGCCGTGGAGCTTGTACTCCAGTATCGCCTTACCCTGGGCCAGCTGCGCCAGATTGTGTGCCCACAGGTCTTTGGCATCATATGGATAGGCCGGTATTTTGACGGGCTGGTTTTCCGCGTCCTGCAGCGTCGCCTGTATCTTGTCCAGGTTGTTGCTATAGGACGTCGAGAGCGTCAGGCGCCATTTGCCGAATTTCTGCTTCCAGGAAAGGTCCCCGAAGAAATCCCCGTTTTGGAGGCTGAATGCGTCCTTCAGGTTCCCCGAATCTATGTCCGGCCGGCGCAGCCCAAAGCGGTCCCCGGAATAATAGGCGTAGAATTTCAACAGGCCGTTCTTCCCGGTCTTGACGCGGAAGTTCCCCTCGATTGTCTGGTTGACGGGGACCCGGAAATAGTCCGGGGTTTGTTTGATGATCTGGAAAGAAGGCCAGAGGTTGACATAACTATAGTCGAACCCCATGCTGTAGCGCTTGTTGGGGGCCAGGTAGTCGTACCCGCCGCTGAGACCGACGGTGGATATACCCAGGTTGCCCTGTGTTTTATCGGGCAGGTCGGTGGATTCCAGGATCAGCGCGGATGACAAGGCCTGTCCATAGAGGGCGGAGTATCCCCCCGAGCTGAACACCGTCCCCTGGAAAAGCGAGGGTGAGAACCGTCCCCGCGACGCGATGTCCTGCGTACCCGTGTAGAAATAGTTGTTGACCAGGCTGCCATCGATGAACACCTTGGTTTCCTCGGCGGTGCCGCCGCGCACGAACAACCCGGTCTGGTTGCCGACCTGCTGGGCGCCGGGGAGGGTTTTGATGGCGGAGGTGATGTCGGCGTTGGCGCCGGCAGTGGTATAGATGTCCAGGGAGCTCAGCACGGTTCCCCTTTGTTTGTCCCCCGCCGCAAAGCTGCCCGCCGTAATGACCACCGCCCCCAATTCACTCACGTTATCTGCCAGGACTATATCCTGTTGGACCGGCGCCCCCGTCAGGGTTATATAGGCGTCATAGTCCTTATAGCTCACGGCCGTGACCTCCAGGAGCACCCGCCCCTTTTCCGTGGTAGTAAACGAGAAGTGCCCCGTCGAATCCGACGTCGCCCCGTCATAGCTGTCCTTGACGGCAATACTGGCCCCCGGGACCGGCTTTTTCTTTTTATTGACTACCTGCCCCGAAATACGGACCTGCCCCATGCCCTGCAGGCACAGCCCCATCAAAACGGAAAAGGTCAAAACCAGGCGCATTTTTCTAAATTTATCTCAAATGTAAACTGGTTTATTTTATAAACCAAACATTCCCCGCAAAAAAGTTTTGCCGCCTGCCCCCAACCGGTCAGCAAGCATGCCTCCAGAAAACGAGACACCCCCTGACCCTTTTTTCCCTCGTTTTGCGGGGCTCCGCAAAACGAGGGAAAAAAGGGTCAGGGGGTGTCTCGTTTTCTATAAGCGCGCTATGACCGAAGAATAGGGCAGCCCACGCTTATTTTTGAATAATCACTTTTTTCTGCACGACATAGTCCTGTGTTTGTATCCGCAGGATATACGCCCCGCTCGAAATGTACTGCAGCCCGTTGACGCTGATCGAATTGGCGCCCCTCGTAAGGGTTTGGGCGCCGGAGGCGAGGGTTTGACCCTGCATGTTGATCAGGACATAGGACAGCTGCTCTTCCTTATCCGAGTTCACCGAGATGGTAAGCTGGGACGACGCAGGGTTGGGGTATACCACCAGGCCTTCTTCCAGGCTGAGCGGCTTGGCCACCACCACGACGGAGCTGGATTTCTGGTCGCCAGTCTTAAAGACCAGGACGATCCTGTAAGATATGGTTTGGGTATGCAAAGAGGCCACGTTGTCGTCATAGCTATAGCTCACTTCTCCATCGGTGGCGGCCGTATTGACCGAGTCGATCGGGCTGAAGTTCACCCCGTCGATGGAACGTTCCACATAGAAGGTCCTCAGGTTCTGGTTGTCGGTTACATCCCAGCTGAGCGTTGCGATGCCATTGGCGTAGCTGCCATGGAAATAGATGAGGTCGGTGGGCAGCGCGCAGGCAACCGTGATGGCGGTAGCGGCGCAGATGGTATTGTTACAAGCGCCCTCGGCCCGCACGAAGTATGACGTCGTGGTCGTCGGTTCCACCGTGATCGACGGACCCGTGCCTATGGGCGTACCCGTACCGCAACCCGCCGTGTACCAAACGTATTGACCGCCGTCACCCAGGAAGCCGCCTTGCTGGGTCAGGGTTATCGGGACCTCGGAGCATCCCTCCACGGTGCCCGGGTTGGCGCTGATCGATGTAGGCGGTTTGGAGGACGCCTTGAGCGAGATCAGGAACGCAGGAGAATAGTAGCTACAGCCGGTAAAGAGGTTACCGACGGCGGCCACGTTGACCCGGTAGTATTGGTTGGCGTTAGCGGCCTCCACCGGGTTGATCGCCAGGGTGTCGGCGTTACCCGAACCCTGTACGCCCGGGGGCAATGTATTCGTCCAGCTGCCACCCGGTATGGAGTCTTGCCACTGGAAGGCCAGGATGTCGGTACCGAACACCGAGGTATCCAGGAGCGACACCCGCAATACCGTACTGGAGTCCTTACAACCGGCGTGCGCACCGTCGACGCTGATCGTCGGTAATGGGTCGCAAAGACCGAATTGTACGTCGTCGAGGGCGAAGTCGTTACCGCAACCGCCGCCACCGTTATTGATAATTTGTAGATAAACGGTACCGGTCGATTGCGTCGGTAGCGGTTCGCGCATCCCATAGCTTGTCCAGGTGTGGGACATGATCGGACCGGTCGACAGGTTCGCAATCACCAGGTTGGCCGCGGAGTCGAACAGCTGGAACGTCAGGTTCGGGGGTTGATAACCGCCGAGGGCGTTACAGAAAGCGATCTCCGTGGTATCGTCGATGTTGGCAGCGTACGCGTTGAGCGAATACTTGAGGTTCGCGCACAAGCCCGTCTGCTTTCGCTGATAGATCACGTTCTGGCCAAGGTCCGCGTTGACGATCAGCATATTGCCGGTACCCGTAGTATGGTCCGTGAGCGATATATAGTTGCTGTTGTCCGCGTTGTTGGCGTTGTTGGACAGTGTATATGAGTTTATGGCCAGGGGTTTTGTGGTCTGGCCGGTATATTGGCTGGTGACCCCCGTTGGCAGGGTTTTGGACAAGGTGCTGCTCCCCGTTCCAAAGTTGTCTTGGAAGATCAGCGTGGGCAGTGTCGTACACGGCTGTGACGTGGGCGTCACGTTGATCAGGAAGGGTGTCGGTATGTCCTCGCCCGGGTCGTCGGGCTTGTCGTTGAGGTTGAGGTCGGGGTTCGAACCGTTGGTCGACGTGTCGATCAACCGGTCCCCGCCGAGGCCGACCCCGGTGGCGACGGCGGTATTATAATAAATGATCCCGGACTGGATGTTGTCGAGGGTAACGGTGATCTGTATGGTAAAGTCGTCGTTGGCGATAGGGTAGTTGTACAAGGTACCGCCGGATACCAGGAGGCTGTCGTTGGTGGTCCCGTTATAGGCGGGGTTCAGGTTAATGCCATAGCTGGCGGGCGGGGGCGTACCCGCAAAGGCGATGGAAACGCTTTTTACGTTGGCGGGATTCCCGTGCACGATATTGGCCAGGTTGTCGTGGGCTTGTATATAACTGACGGGGTAGTTCCCGAAGTTCTGGACGAATACATTGTACACTGCCGTATACTCTCCCGATACCCCGGTTGGCGTCACGGATACCAGGGACTTGGCGGCGCCCACGCCGCTGACGACGTCGGAGTTGTCGGTCGAGTAAAAACCGCTGTTCGTCGTGACGGGCGTCGACTGGCCGGTGAGGATATTGACGTCGCCATAGTTGGCGGTACCGCAACCGGGAGCACTGTTGGGGAACATGGAGCCAATCAGGCTACCGCCGGCATAAGCCAGCCCCACGAGGTTGGTGCCGCTGGGCGGCGTAAGCTTACCTACATACGTTGCCAGCACCTGGTTGGAGATGGTACTGCCGTTATACCCGTTATAATTGATGGCGTATTCCTTGTTGTCCGTGATGATCAACATGGTGCCGCCCGGGGTGAAGATAATATCCCCGAAGGCGTTGTTGACCGGCTGTGCGCCAGCCGTATAGTAAATGTGGTTGGTGTCTCCCGGAATAAAGGTTGAACCGCTCGGGACAAATTCCTGCAGGCTAAGGCTGTAAGGCGCCGAGCCGCTATAATTTACGGCCCAGGCGTTACCGTTGTTGTCAAAACAGGGTAACAGGTAGGACAGCTTGTATTCCGTCTGGGGGTAGGTATTGTTTGCTGGACAGGTACCCACCGGCCAGCTATAGACATACGTATTAAATAAATTATTGCCCCCGACGGTGGTATCGACGTAGGTGTAGAAATAGACCCGTTGGTCCTTCGGGTTGTAGGCCATGGAAGACTGCATGATCTGCACCGGTCCCGAACCAAAAGACCCGTTATAGGAAGTCTTGTTGGCAAACGATGGGAACGTGGGCATACAGGGGTTGCTCGACCAGCCGGCTTGCACCAATGAATTGCTGTTGGGCTGATATTGCAGTGAAATGAACCCGTCGTTCTGGGTTTCCGTGGTAGTCGTCTTGTGGGTGACCGGGTTCGTCGCCGTGACGCATGTCACGTTGTCCCCCAGGCCCAATACATACGACACGGTTGCCGAGGTACTGGTCTGTGCCCGGAGACCGGCGCAGAAGGTGAGCGCCACAAGGACGGATAATAGATGCCGCTTCATAAGGACTGGATTTACCTGTACAAAAATAGAACGGCCCTTAACCAAGCGGTTTTACGAGGGGGACCATAACATTTCTTGAAACTCGCGCCGGTAAAAGAACCCAGGCGCGTGAAGGCATCCAGCCGCAGAGGAATAAGCGTACAACTGTTTTCATATATACGGATTTAGGGAGGCTTGCCATCTGGTGGGTAGCTGGGGTATTCCAGGCCACAGAACCGATACAAGTTCAACGGAAAGGTACAAAAAAATGCGACCCTTTTATAGATCGCATTAATTTATTTTGTTATGCCGTAGTTATCCTACAGTGGCCACGTAAATCTACGGCCCCTATTTGAACTGGGGAACCAGGTTGCGCGCCAGCTCTACCATTTTGGCGACTCCGTCGTCGGGGAGGGCGCCTTTTTTAAACTGGGCCAGCACATCCGGGAGCTTGTTGTCCATTTCCAGGAGGAACTGCTCTTCGAATTCCTTTACGCGACGAACCGGTACATCCCGCAACAGACCCTGGGTACCCAGATAGATGATAGCCACCTGGCGCTCCACCGCGTATGGTTGGAATTGGCCCTGTTTGAGGAGCTCCACGTTACGGGCGCCTTTATCGATGACCACCTTGGTGGCGGCGTCCAGGTCGCCCCCGAACTTGGAGAAGGCTTCCATTTCGCGGTAAAGGGCCTGGTCCAGCTTCAGCGTGCCGGCGACCTTTTTCATCGACTTGATCTGGGCGTTCCCCCCAACGCGGCTGACCGAGATACCCACGTTGATCGCGGGCCGGATACCGGCGTTGAACAAGTTGGTTTCCAGGAATATCTGACCGTCGGTGATGGAAATCACGTTGGTAGGAATATAGGCCGATACGTCGCCGGCCTGGGTCTCGATGATCGGCAGCGCGGTCAGCGAACCGCCACCCTTGACCTTGTGACGGATGGATTCCGGCAGGTCGTTCATCTGGGAGGCTACCTGGTCATTAGCGATGATCTTGGCGGCGCGTTCGAGCAAACGGCTATGGAGATAGAAGACGTCCCCGGGGTAAGCTTCGCGTCCGGGCGGACGACGGAGCAGCAGGGAGACTTCGCGGTAGGCCACGGCCTGTTTGGAAAGGTCGTCATAAATGATGAGGGCGGGGCGGCCGGTATCCCGGAAATACTCCCCGATGGCGGCGCCGGCGAAAGGCGCGTAGAATTGCTGGGGAGCGGGGTCGGCGGCAGGCGCGGCCACGATCACGGTGTATTCCATGGCGCCGTTTTCTTCGAGCGTCTTCATCACACCCGCAATGGTGGATGCCTTCTGCCCGATGGCGACATAGATACAGTATACCGGTTGCCCGGCTTTAAAGAATTCCTTTTGATTGATGATGGTGTCGATGGCAATGGCGGTCTTGCCCGTCTGACGGTCCCCGATGATCAGCTCCCGCTGGCCGCGGCCGACGGGGATCATGGCGTCGATGGCTTTGATACCGGTCTGCAGCGGTTCCTTGACCGGCTCCCGGTAGATAACCCCGGGGGCTTTGCGTTCCAGGGGCATCTCATACAGTTCTCCGCTGATGGGGCCCTTACCGTCGATGGCGTTCCCCAGCGTATTGATCACGCGGCCGAGCAGCCCTTCGCCCACCTTTATGGAGGCGATCTTACCCGTCCGGCGCACTTTGTCACCCTCGCGGATACCGGAAGATTCACCCATCAATACCACCCCGACGTTGTCTTCCTCGAGGTTGAGGGCGATGGCGTTGACGCCGTTCTCAAAAGTAATCAGCTCACCGGAGCGGACGTTGTTCAGGCCAAAAACACGGGCGATACCGTCACCCACCTGGAGAACGGTCCCAACTTCTTCCAGTTCGGCGCTTACGTTGAAGTTGCTCAGCTGCTCGCGCAGGATCGCGGATATTTCGTCTGGTTTTATATCTGGCATAATGCTACTTTGAAATTTTTGCTATATAAGTATTGTCGGAGAACTGTTTACGGATGTCCCTCAAATCACGGGCGATGCTGGCGTCGACCATTTTGCCGTCGAACTCCATGGTAAAGCCACCGATCAGCGACGGATCGACGACCGTCTCCAGGACGACCTTGTCCAGGGAAAGGTCGGTCTTCAGGCGTTCCTGGAGCGTCTGCCGTACGCTGTCCCCCACTTCCGCGGCTGTAGTCAGCCGGACGGTATGGATACCCTTGAGCACGTTGTATTGCTCCAGGAAGGCGTCGATGATCTCAGGGAGGTCGTTTTCCCGGCCCTTGCGGATCAGCAGGGCAAAAAAAGCGCCGGTAAATGTCCCCAGGTGCCCCTGCCCGATCTTTTGCAGGACGGCCAGTTTTTTGTCCCCGTTGATGACCGGGCTCCGGAGCATGTTCACCAGGTCGCGGCTGGCCTGGCAAACGGCTTGCCAGTACAACATATCGGCGCGCACTTCCTCCAGGCTGTTCTTTTCGACAGCCAGGTCGATGAGCGCTTTGGCGTATCTCGTTGCTAGACGGCTACTCATCAGTTCAGCTTAACGTCTTTGGACAGTTCCTGAATATATTGTTCCTGCGCGCTCTTAGCGGCGAGCTCGCGGCGGAGGACCTTTTCGGCGATCTCCACCACCAGGTTCCCGACTTGGTTCTTAACGTCGGTGATGGCAGCTTGTTTTTGTTGTTCCAGGGTCACTTGCGCTTCGGCGACGATCCTGGCGGCTTCGGCCTTGGCCTTGTCCTTGGCTTCCTGCACGATTTTGTCCCGGGCTTCCCTGGCTTCCTTCAGCATCTGGGAGCGCTCTTCGCGGGCCTGGGCCATCAGGGCTTCGTTCTCGTTCTTCAGCTGGGCCATCTCCGCTTTTACGCGGTCGGCGGTGGCGATGGAATCGGCGATATGTTTTTCCCGATCGCCCAGGGATTTCATAATAGGCTTCCAGGCGAACTTCTTCAGGAGCAGGAAAACGATCACGAAAGCAAGGAGGTTCCAAACAAAGAGACCGAGTCCTGGTGTTAAAAGCGGTGGCAACATACTGTTATAATATATAAAATTCAGAATAATAAAGGATACTGCATCCGTCCGCCCTGTGCATCGGGATGCAGTAAGTCTTTGAAGCGGACTACTTCGACAGGACCGCCAGCAGACCGGCGATAACCGCAAACAGGGCAACGCCTTCGATCAGCGCCGCTGTCAGGATCATGTTCGCGCGGATGTCACCGGTTGCTTCCGGCTGACGGGCGATCGATTCCACCGCGCCCTTACCGATCAAACCGATGCCAATGCCGGCGCCGATGGCTGCCAGACCTGCGCCTACCGCGCCACCGAACTGGGCCATACCCGAGCCCGCTTGTAACAATGTGTGCAACATACTACTTGGTTTAATATATAAAAAGCTAGACTATTAAAGGATCGTCGTACTGAACGTGGTCGTGGCTGCCATGCCCGTGCTCTTCCTCGTGGTCGTGTCCCTCGATGGCCTGGCTGACGAATACCGCCGTCAAAGCCGCGAAGATGAAGGATTGTATAAAGGCCACCAGGAGCTCGATAAAGTAGATGAACACGCAAAAAAGCAGGGATACCGGCATAAAGCCCCAGCCTGCCACCTGGTTCATTTCGCCAAAGATGAAGATCATCGAGATAAAGCTCAGGATCACGATGTGACCCGCCGCCATGTTCGCGAAAAGACGGATCATGAGGGCCGCGGGCTTGACGACCAGGTTCGAAACGAGCTCGACGGGGATCAGGATGACCTTTACAAAGAATGGAACGCCGGGAGGCCAGAACATGTGGCCCCAGTAGTGGCGGTTGCTGGAGAACAGGATCGCGATATACGATACCAGCGCGAGCGACATCGTTACCGCTATGTTCCCGGTGACGTTGGCCGAGCCGGGCAACAGGCCAAACAAGGTGTTCACCAGGATGAAGAAAAAGATCGTGAGCAGCAGCGGCATGTACTTACCCGCTTTTTTACCCAGGTTGGGAACCGCTACCTCGTCCCGGATGAACAGGATGATCGGCTCCAGGAAGTTCTCCTTGCCGCTGGGCGCCACCTTGTAGCCTTTCCGTTTGTAGGTGTTCCCCACGGAAATCATCAGCCACACGAACAGGAACATGGACAGGAACAGCTGCGCCACGTTCCGCGTGATGGACAGGTCGTAGACCTTGACCGCGTCGTCCTTGGTCCCGTCCTGGCCCACCGCAATGATCTTTCCGTCATCCAGCTTGTAGCCCTGGAACGGTTCCCCTTCCGCGATGTGGGCGGAGGAAAAAACGCTCAGGCCGCGCTGGGGGGAATACAGGATCACCGGGAGCGGCAGAACCGCGTTGAACCCATTTATGCTAAAAAAATGAAATTCGTATCCATCAGCAATGTGGTGCAGTATCTCATTCCCCGCGTCGAAATGCGTCGATTTGGCGGGAGCCTTTACCTCAGCCGTGTCGGTTTGAGGGGCCGCAAACGATGTATTATAAAAAGACGTAATAAATAAGCTGAAAACCGCTACCAATAAAGATTTGAAGGTCCTTGATCCCATACCGGAGGTCAAATTTGGCGCAAAGATAGGAATTTGGGGCAATGACACCTAAAATGTAGTTAACTAAAAATCTCACCTCAGCGACACATTATCCTTCTCGAATTGGAGCCGGTGCAGCCGGGCATAATAACCACCCTTTTCCAGGAGTTCCTCGTGGGAACCCATTTCCCGTATAACCCCCTTTTCCAGGACGATGATCTTGTCGGCCTTGCGGATGGTGAATAACCGGTGGGCGATGACGATGGACGTACGGCCAGCGATCAGGGTATCGATGGCCCGCTGGATCAGCGCCTCGGACTCGGTGTCCACCGAGGACGTGGCCTCGTCCAGGATCAGGATGGCCGGGTCGTACAACAAGGCCCTCAGGAAGGACAGGAGCTGCCGCTGGCCCAGCGAAAGGGTGTTCCCGCGCTCCATGACGTTATAGTCATACCCGCCGGGCAGCTGCAGGATAAAATCGTGCACTCCGATCAGCTTGGCCGCTTCGATCACCCGCTCACGGGTCAGGTCGGGATTGCGGAGCGTGACGTTTTCCAGGATGGACCCGCTGAACAGGAAAACGTCCTGGAGCACGATCCCGATCCGGGAACGCAGGGCTTCCAATTTGTAGTCTTCGATAGCCACATCGTCCACGAAAATGGTGCCCTTATTGATGGTATACAGCCGGTTGAGCAGGCTGATGATGGACGTTTTGCCACTCCCCGTATGACCGACGATGGCCACGGTCTGGCCGGGTTCGACGACGAAGTTTATGTCTTTGAGCACGTATTGCTCGTCTATATAGGCAAACCAGACGTGGTCGAAACGGATCCGACCCGCCAGGTTAGCCGGCGCTTGCGTGCCGGTATCGGGCAGGGTGTCCGGGTTATCGAGGACCTTGAACACCCGCTCGCTGGAGATCATGCCCATCTGGAGGACGTTAAACTTGTCGGCGATGACGCGCAAGGGCCGGAAAAGCAGGTTCAGCAGCAATATGAACGCTACGATCTGCCCGGCGAGCCGTTGTTTGTCGGGGAACAGCGGATCGAGCGACTGGTGCGCTCCGTACCAGACCAGCAGCCCCAGCGACAACGCCAGGATGATCTCCACGATGGGGAAAAAGATGGAATAGGCGAAAATCGAACGGATGTTGGCGTTGCGGTGCTCCTTGTTGATCTTTTTGAACCGGGCGAATTCCCGGTCCTCCGCGGCGAAAGCCTGGACGACCTGTATACCCGTGAGGTGTTCCTGGACAAAGGCGTTTAGCGCCGCCACCGCGTTCCGGACGCGGATGAAGGAGCGGTTGACGCTTTCTTTGAAATAATATGTCGCTACCACCAGGACCGGAAAGGGGATCAGACAGACCAGCGTCAGCCGCCAGTTCATCCAGCACATGGATATCAGCACCGCCACGATCGATAACAGGTCTGCCACGATGGGAATCAGCCCTTCCGCAAATATGTCGTTGATGGTTTCGATGTCGTTGATGGTCCGCGTCGTGAGCGTCCCGATGGGCGTCGTGTCGAACTGGGCGAGGTTGAGCCGGAGGATCTTGTTAAAGATCGTCACCCGCAGGTCCTTGACCACGGACTGTCCGAGCCACGCGGTGATGAAGGTGAAATAAAACCGTAGGATCGTTTCGATGATGATCAGACCGATCTGCCATTCGGTGATCAGGATCAGCATGCGCACCTTGTCGTGCTGGATATAGTCGTTGACCGTAACCTCGATCAGGTAAGGGCGCAAAGGCGCTATGGCCGCCAGGGCGATGGCAAGGAAGATGGAAAAATAAAACCTCCGGCGATAGGGGGCGACGAATTGAAAAACCTTTCTGAGCGCGCTAAAATCGAAGATCTTGCGGGGCTGCTGACTATCCTTGGCCATAGTAGCGCAAAGGTAGCAACTAATCCTCTTCTGTCCCCATCTTGATCTTGTACGCCTTGATGAACAGCGCGCCGAGGTTCTTATGCGGGGGGATGTAGTCGCTGAACCGGTCCATCGCCTGCGCATTCCCCTTGAATTCCTTGGCGAGGTTCGCCCAGAGCGACATCCACTCGATGTCTTTACCGGCCAGGAGCTCGTTGTTGATGGCCCGGATGATGGGCTCGTTGACCGTTTGGGTACCGGTCTGTTTGGAAGAAATGATGTGCGCATCCGGTGAAACCTCGAGCACGTCGTGGAGGTTCTTGTATCCGCCGCAAGAGCCCAGGATCACGATCCGGGAGGAAGGTGGCATCTGCGCGATGGTATATTTCACGTGGTAGCTGTGGCCCCGGTGGATCAGGACTGTCGGGTGCAGCCCTTCCTTATCCAGGTAGTCGCACAGGTCCTTTTGCGCCTGGGCGTCCTGGTCGGTCACGTTGTCCAGCGGCAGGTTGGCAAATATCCATATGGGCTTGCCATGGATGGAACGGATGGTCACCCATTCCTTACCCCGGGTAACCCGCCATTCTTTCGCACCGAACAGACCCATGAAATCGGCGTAAGACTGCAGACCGTCCTTATCCCCATAGAAGAAGACCTGTTCCACCACCCGGCCGCTGTCGTCGACGAGGCTTTTATGGTCCACCCGGTAAATCGGCGGAATCCCGATCTCCTGGGTCAGGTCGACGTGGCTCCCTGAATCCGCGGCAGCGAATATCGTCTGGAGCAGGTTGTAGATCACCTCGCCGCGTTTGTTGCCCGTCGTCTTCGCCGTGGTATAGCTTTTTTGCACTTCGTTCAGCAGGAGGCTCCTCAAAGTGGGATCGCTGATACTGGCGTACGAGTCCGCCACGTCCACGGCGTCCTCCAGGCTGTTGTCCGCGGTCCGGTCGAGGTTGCGGGCAAAGGCCGCCATCAGGGGCATGGCATGCCCATCACTCATGGAACCCAGGAAATCACCCAGCGTGTTATAAGCGGCGGCCATCTTGATGAATTTCTTGAACTTGTCGAACCAGACGTTCAAAAGCAGGGAGTCTCCTTTATGGGAAGGGATTTTCTCCATCATCTTATGGTAGCAATAGACGTAGCTGGAGGTAAAGATGTCGTCCTCGGTCAGCACCATCAGGTAGTATAGTTCCTCCGCGCTCAGGGGCTGGAGGCACTTGAACCTGATCGCGTCGGGCTTTTCATGGAGCTCGTTGATCGTATTGACGAATACATTCAGCGCCTTTGTCTGCAGCATGTCGGTCAGGTTACGCATACCCATCGGGGTGTCCCCGGAAGGTAACCGGTGGGAGTAATCGATTTCGGTCTTGACGAGTAGCTTATAGTAATCCACGTCGCTCCCGAAGGTCTTGCCGATGTTCTCCGGCGTTTGCTTACCGCTCAGGAGGTCGTCCAGGAAGGGGAAAAACAACATCCCGTCCTTGGATTCGCTCATCTGGACGATCACCTTCACCTTTTTGTCGGGGTTCCGCCGGATGAGGTTGGCGGTCGGCGAGCCTAACGCCTGGGCATAGTTGTACAATTGCAGGGGGCGTTTGACCGCCACGACCGAGATCAGGCTGTCGGCAAACGGCTCGTCCTTGTACGGCAGGATATTCGGCAGGATGTAATTCGTATGGAGGGCGCAATACTTCAGGAACAGTACCTTGCCAGCCGCCTGGGCCCCCGGGTTATCGTTGAAGATGGCGACCAGGATGGTACCCACGTCGTAGGGCATCTCCTGGATCAGGTCCTCGATGCTGGTGCCCCTTATATCGGCGTCCATCACCTTTTGAAAATCCTTGACCAGGGCTGCCGTATAATCCGGGTTGAACGTATGGCTCAGCCACTTATTCTGGTAATCCCGGACCAGGTCTTCCAGGTCCCGGAGGTATTTGATCTTTTCGTTGTTCCCGGAAATGCGCGTATCCGCTTCTATCCGCCATTGCAGCCAGTCCACTTGCTTAAAGATGGCGTCCGACGCCTGCCGGTTGATGGTCGGGCTGGGCGATACGTGGAGCATCGAGTCCCGCTTGCCGTCCATGAGGTCGGCCCGGGCCTGTTCGTTGTCGATGCGGTCGTGGAAAATCTGGCGGTTGAGTGGAATGTGCAGTTTTGTGGAGTCTTCCTGTCCGTGCGCCGAAGCGCATATAGTCATGGAAATCAATAAGGCGGAGCAATATAATCCCTTCATCTACGGCGATTTTCACGTAATTCCTGCAAAAATACAACCAATTATGGAGTTGTGGACTCCCCGGTCGGTAACTGCGTTAACAATTTTATAATATTGGTTTGGAGGGGTCGACATAATTTTGCGTTAACAAAAACCATTGGATGGATACGAAGGGAAAAAAGATCCTAATCGCCGACGACGAACCGGATATCCTCGAAATCCTGCAGTACAACCTGGCAGCCGAAGGGTACCAGGTCATTACTGCCAAGGACGGGGATGAAGCCATAGAGAAGGCGAGGGCATTCCACCCCGAGCTGATCGTCCTGGACATCATGATGCCGAAGAAAAACGGGATCGAGGTATGCAACATACTTCGTATGCAACCGAGCTTTGGGGAAACCCTGATCATCTTCCTCACCGCCCTCAGCGACGAGAAGAACCAGATTCACGGGTTGGAAACCGGCGCGGACGACTATGTCTCCAAGCCCATTAGCCCCAAAGTGCTCGTTTCCCGGGTCAACGCCCTCTTCCGCCGGACGCGCCGCCGCTCCGCGGAGGTGGCCCATGCATCCCTGGCCGCCAACACGATCCAGGTGGGGGACCTCATGATCGACAAGGAAAAGTTCCTGGTCAACTACCAGCAGAAGGACATCACCCTGGCCAAAAAGGAATTCGAGTTGCTCGCGCTCCTGGCCTCGCGACCGGGTCGTGTTTTCCTGCGCAACGAGATCCTGAGCCAGGTATGGGGGACCGACGTAATCGTCGGCGATCGCACGATCGACGTCCACATCCGTAAGATCCGGCAGAAGCTGGAGGTGGATTGCATCACAACGGTGAAGGGCGTGGGTTACAAGTTCGAGCTTTAGCGCGATCTTTGCACCATGTTCAAGACGAAAAACCTCACTCCGCAGCAGATTGCCCTCTTCAATGCGGCGGTCATCTCTGTGGTCGTTGCCCTGGCATTCCTGATCATACACCAGACGTGGTGGAGCGCGCTCATCAGCCTGATCGTCACCTTCGCCATATCGTATAACCTCATCTTTTATAGCCTCCAGAACTTCATCTACCGGAAGGTAAAGCTGATTTACAAGTTCATCTACCAGACCAAGGCCAGCAAACGGGAAGAGTTTTACTATAAGAACATCCTCCCCCAAAAAACCATCGAAGAGGTGAGCGAGGACGTGGAAAAGTGGGCCCTCCAGCGCCGCGCGGAGATCGAGGTGCTCAAGCAAAACGAGAATTTCCGGAAAGAATTCCTCCAAAACCTCTCCCACGAGCTAAAGACCCCCATCTTTGCCATCCAGGGTTATATCGACACCCTCCTCAACGGGGCCATGAACAACCCGGAAGTCCACAAAAAGTTCCTCGAGAACGCTTCCAAAAACGTCGACCGCCTCGTCAACCTCGTGGACGATCTCGACGAAATCTCCAAACTGGAAAGCGGCCACCAGCAACTCAACAAAGAACCCTTCGCCGTCCAGGAGCTTATCCGCGAAGTCTACGACTCCCTGTCACTCCGCGCCAGCGATAAACAGATAAAGGCCTCCATCAAAAAAGGCTGCGAAGCCCCGCTGACCGTCCTGGCCGACAAGGAAAAAATCCGCCAGGTCCTGATCAACCTCGTCGACAACGCCATCAAATACGGCCGCACCTCCGGTTCCATCATCGCCAGCGTCTACAAAACCGATGGCAAGCACGCCCTCGTCGAAATCTCCGACGACGGCATCGGCATCAGCGAAGAGCACCTCAACCGCATCTTCGAACGCTTCTACCGCACCGACGCCGCCCGCAGCCGCAAACAAGGCGGCTCCGGCCTCGGCCTGGCCATCTGCAAACACATCGTCGAGGCCCACGGCCAGGTGATCCACGTGCGCTCCAAGCCCGATATCGGTTCCACCTTCGGGTTCACCCTCGAGACGGCCAAGTAGGCTGGCCCTTCGCCCCTTCGTAGTTCCCGGCACCCGCTCCACTAGCGCCCCTATCGGGAGGCCTCGAGTGCAGGAATGAGGGGTTGGTGCCTCTTTTCCCCCTGTTTTGCGAAAAGTTTCGCAAAACAGGG